>JAZDDC010000680.1:0-2304 GCA_036679565.1 Gemmatimonadota bacterium | reverse complement strand
CAGCGTATTTGGCCAGCACGTTGATTGTCGGTCCAACAGCCACGGTGGATCAGCTCCCTGCGGGGTTTTTTCAGCAATGGCAAAGCGATTTTGCGACGGTGGGGCAGACGAGGTGGGACTCTGATCCGCGGACGGACATGACGTATCACCAGTACGATCGCACGTTGGTCTGGTTTGCAGGGTGGGCGCGGACTGGTGATCCAATGTACTGGGATCGTGGAAACCAATCAGCGATTGAATACATCACGTTGCAGGAAACCGGTGCGTACAGCTATCCGCCGCGGATGGCAGAAGTACCCGGTTCGGAGGTCCACTATCTCCTGACGGGTGATCCGCGGGGCAAAAATGCAGTGCAGGGCATTGCCGAGTTTATGGATATTGCGACTTTTCGCATTGCACTGGATCGAGATCCCTTTAAAGACTGGATGGACTCGCGCATACAATCCTATGTGCTGATGAGTTCGATCACGGCGGCGCGTTTGGAGATCCCGGGCAAGGATTGGGCGGCGCAGGCGCGTCAAGACCTCAACGACATTTTTTCGACGCAGGGTGCGGATGGGGCCATGCGTTGGTTTTCCTGGGATGATGCACATTCCGTTTTCATGGCGTCACTCCTGGTTCACGCTTTAATCAAGTACTACACATGGTTCGAACCCGACCCGCGTATCCCACCGTTTGTCAAACAGATTCTGGACTTTGTGCACCCAAATCTTTGGGTTAACGATTCATGGCAGTACACGTCGGTCGATTCCACGAGTACTCCTGATCTGAATCAGCTAAACGCGGTGGGATATGCCTGGTACGGCTGGTTGAGCGGAGATCAAACGTATACCGACATCGCCAGGACGGCGTTCCAATGGGGCTCCACGGATGCATTTCTCGGCTACAAACAGTTTAATCAGAATTATCGTGGAGCGTTTCAGACGGCGTATTACATTTTGAATCCGTAGGATGCCGGTTAACAACGACGGGCAATTAACGATTTATTGTTTGCGGTTCGTGGCTAATGAAGTTTGTATGATTGGCCACGAAATCCACGACATCCACAAAAATTATCGTTGCAACGACACGGCGCACAACTCTCGGACGAGTAGTGTGGAACGTTGCCGTTCTTTTTCCCGTGGGCTTCTTGAATTCCGCGGCGCCGTTGTAATCGAAGAGGGTTTTCGTGGATTTCGTGGCAAATTGTCAAGACTTTCCATAATCCCATGATCGTGACTTGCAATCGCAATCGTAAAATCGTTAGCTGGTCAGTCGCTTGACGTCGCTAATCAGCCCAGATGTCAGCAACCGAAACTGATCAAAGCTCGTATCGCTCCCGATACCAATACGTCGCAGACCGAAGTGGTCCGTGTCGCCATCGCAAAGCCCCTCCACCGTCGTTACGGCGCCATTGCACCCGGCCTGACGGACAGCCTCAACGGCCCGAACACCAAAATCCTCCATGCCGCCGTTGGGATAGGCAAAGGTCTTGGAAATCGCAGCGCCTTGCGCCTCAATAGACTCGATCGAGTCGACTATTTCGGACCAAACGGTTTCGTCATCGAGTCGCGAGACTATTTCATGGTTGACCGTGTGCCCTCCGAACGTCATCAGCCCGCTTTCGGACAACGTGCGTATCTCGTCCCAGTTCATCATCAAGAATGGTTCGTGTGTTAACGGGTCGTCCGGCGCTGCGAGCTGATCGAAAATATTTTTCAATACACCGGGACGGTCTTGCTGCGAAACACCTTTCACGCCGTTCAGCACTTTTTTGAACAAGAGTTCGTGGTCGTTGCCGTGGATGGTTACCATCCCAAGTGCCAACACGCTAAGATCCACGTGGGTCAAACTCGTCGTTGTGAATGCGTGGTCAAGCTCGACCGTCCAGAGTCTCTGTTTTGTCCCGATCATTCCCGTCGCAAGGTATATCGTTGCGGGTGCATGGAACTTTTTGAGGACGGGGAACGCAACCGTGTTGTTGTTCCGGTAACCGTCATCGAAAGTGATGCACGCGGTAGGGCGTTTGAGACCTCCCGCCCACAGTTGAGCGAGTGCATCATCAAGGGGTCGCAGGTCGTAATGCTTCGTCAAGTATTGAAGCTGACGTGCAAAGTCGGAAACGAGAACGTGATGCCACCACCGGTTTGCGACGTCCGGGTTTGGCGTCACTCCGTGATACATCACGATTAACAGTTCTTTGTAGTGGATGTTGCGACCGGCGTGATGACTTCCAACCGTACACACCAACTTGCGAAGCGATTGGCCGAGCCCGGGAGGCGTCATTGCTGTCCCAGCCACTCCTCCAGCACGAGTAGGTTGTAC
>JAZDDC010000068.1:0-2767 GCA_036679565.1 Gemmatimonadota bacterium | reverse complement strand
GAAGCGGAACATCCGGCTCTCGAAGGGGCCGTGCTGGGCAGAGGAACTCTGGGGAGTGGACACAGGGTGATGGCCGCTACGACGGCCGCATATGAAGCCGGTCCGGTTCTGAAAAGGTGGTTCATTGTGTGCTCCGGGAGGAGGAGTTCGGGTGCATCGGTCTTACGGAGCATGGTCACTCCGGTTCCACCGTCCACCGGTCGAATCGATGAGTCGGTCCTGCCCATCGGAGAATGACCACGAGAAGGGCCGTGGGCTCCGGGCCCCTCGATCCGCCGAAAGGAAGGGACTGCCGCGAGAGTCGCCCGGGCCGGCGTACCGCTCGTCTCCCATTGGGCCGTGAACCTTCCGGTCATTTGTTACCGGGGATCTACCTCAGCCTGAATTGCCCGTGACACTGTGTGAGTTGTGAGCGCGGTACTCAACCGAGTGCCCTGCCTACTCGACCGTCGTCGCAACTCCACAGCCAGCCGGATCCGGACCGCTCGCACATCGGTGACCCCGTGTTCGTGTTCCGGATCACGCAGAGCGCCGCCAATGAGACTGGTCTTCATTGGTCCTCAAAAATAGTGAACAATGAGCGACCCACTCGTTGTACGTCCACCAACCCGACGTGTGTCCATGTCGTTCCACCGTCCGTCGATGAATATGCCGCCGCCCACAGCAAGGTCGGTGAATCCCCCACTGTGATATCGTTTCAAAACCGGTCAATCCCTGGCGTTTCTTGTTGCAATCCAAGTGGTTGTGAGTTAAAGCTTTAGCCAAAGGCGTTGGGGGAGCGAGCGACCAGGATGTCCACGAAGGAGCCCGGGGGAAAGATCATGAGCGTGTACGAACAGACCAAATCGAAGGCGAACAGAGTGTTCATTTCCTATTCGAGCATAGACCGGGTCCGAACGAAGGGGCTTGGTTTACTGCTGGAATCCATGGGCCACCAGGTCTTCCACGATCATCGCACCATCAAGCCGGGCATGCCGTGGGAGGCTGCGTTGCAGGACGGGCTCGACCAGGCGGACGCGGTCATGGTCTTCTGGACAAAACACGCGGCCAGCTCCGATTGGGTACGCAAGGAATACGAGTATTTCCAAACCACGTTTCCTGACCGTCTGTTGGTGCCCGTGTTAGGTGACGAAACTCCCCTCCCCGACATCCTCAAGACACGTCAACAGGCGGATTTCGCACCCATCGTGAATGAAATGCTCGAAACCAAGCGCCGAATGAAGCGTGAAGGAGCGAGCAGCTCCGAGATTCAAAGCGCGGTCATGAGTCGATTGAACGAGGCCGGCGTACCGATCAAATCAAAACGTCAGCGGATGCGGATATTCCTATTGCTCGGGTTTGGGTGGTTCCTCACCCTTTTGCGTTACCCTGGGGCTTTGGCGCGGCAGATGGGCGGCGGTGTTGTAGAGAAGAGCGCGCAACTATCCTTGGGCCACGTGGCCGTCCTTGGTTTGGTGGGGACTGTGGGTTTCGCGGGAGGAAAAATCCTGCCCACACAGGCGGAGCTTCCTGAATGGGCGGATACGGTCAACGATAGTGTTTCCGTGATGGGTGGGAATGTTCGTTCACTTAGGTCTTCTATTCTCGCCTCCCAAGACGACATGAGTGGAAAGATCGCCCGTGTCACTGACTCCATTATCGAAATAGATCGACGCATAACGACGATTACGGAATCGAGGGACGAGGTCGTTCGTCACCTGGTGACGATATTGGATGAGGTGCGTGACACTGACTCGGTAGCTGCCGTCCTCAACGTTTGTCGTGCGGCGTCCGCCGACCAGAGATCGACAATTACCGAATTGCAAGCGACCATAGCGGCTTTCCCAACAATAGACGAACAGCTCGGCGACACAAGCGTCGTCGTTGCGCCACCAACCAGCGTTCCCAATCTGGTTTTTGAACGTCCAGAAGGTGAAGGAACCTTTGTTGATCCCGAACCACTTTTCGCACCGATGCCTGGCATGCCCCAGCGCGCACGCCAACAGGGTATTGAGGGCGACGTGCAGGTTACGGCACACATTGATGAAAACGGAAATGTGACCGTTGAAGGCGTGGATGGACCGGGAATACTGCGGCAGGCCGCGCGCGACGCTGTTGCCGAATGGCAGTTCGTACCAGGAACACACGATGGCGTGCCAATGCAATGGCGAATGAACGTACCTGTGCGGTTCTCGTATGGAATCGACTTCCAACCGCCACCAGGCGTCGGCGCTTTGATACAGCCGAAGGCGATAACCGCTCCGTATCCCACATACCCGCAGCGGGCTCTCGTTCGTCGAATAGAAGGAACTGTGATGGTCAACGCCGTGGTGCAAACCGATGGCTCGGTCTTGGTTCAACAGGTGACCGGCGAATATGAGATATTGACCGCGGCGGCCAAGGATACAATCGAAGGCTGGCGATTCTCGCCAGGGACGCGTGACGGACAAGCTGTTGCCTGGGAATTCTCGGTACCGGTCACGTTCCGTCTGCGCAGCTAAACGGGAACCGTATCACCCGAACTACAGGTGAGTCCGGAGGTTATGGAGGCCAGCTAGCTAACCGTGCAATGCGACTGTGTTTATCGTGTTTGGATTGGTAAGCCGATTCTCACAGCAACGTGGATGTTACCTCTTCGGCGGTGGCGGTGGTGCGCACAACGGACCCTACATTGTTCCGGGCACCTACACCGTCTTCCTCGCAACGTACCAGAACGGCATGGTGACGGAATTCGGTGCACCGCAAACCTTTGACGTCCATGCTCGACCAGGTTCCAGCGGAGCCCGCA
>JAZDDC010000679.1:0-10444 GCA_036679565.1 Gemmatimonadota bacterium | reverse complement strand
AATGGCACCGCGGTTGTCCAGCATGGTCGTGGATACGGGGTTGTTGACCGCCGCCGCGCTCCGAGCTGGCGAATTTGTGTTGCTCGAAGGAGCGCAAGGTGCCCTGCTCGACGTTGACCACGGAACTTACCCGTACGTTACGTCATCGACGACCACTGCCGGTGGTGCCGCTGTGGGTGCGGGCATAGGACCCACCGCTATTGACGGAGTGCTCGGCGTGGTAAAAGCCTACACAACCAGAGTCGGGAATGGGCCGTTACCCACGGAGGCCGACGAGAAGAGCGCTCAAGAGTTGCGGAAACTTGGTGATGAGTTTGGCGCGACGACCGGTCGGCCTCGTCGTTGTGGGTGGTTCGACACCGTGGTTGCGAAGTATGCGTCTCGCATCAACGGTCTTACGGGCTTGGCCGTAACAAAGCTCGATGTGCTCGATACGCTGCCCAGTATTTCGGTTTGCACCGGTTATACGCTGGATGGTCAAGAAGTAAACGAGATGCCGGCGGTTCCCGACGTGTTAGGTCGAGTCGAACCTGTGTACCAGGACTTCGAGGGTTGGTTGACACCAACCAGTGGAATCCGGCGATATTCTGACCTCCCGCCTCAAGCAAGGGTCTATCTGGAATGGATAGAGGATCAGTTAGAAGTCCCCATCTTCTATGTGAGTGTGGGAACAGGCAGCGATCAAATCATCCAGCGCTAATGTGTTCGCCGGCCGGCCTCAGACGTCAAAGACGTAGCCAAAATGTCCCAACCCCGCATCCTCGTCGCACCCAACTCTTATAAGGAAACGTTTACCGCTCCGGACGTTGCAAAGGCAATGGCTGACGGCGTGCGTGAGGTTGGCGCGATGCCGGTGACGATGCCGTTGAGTGACGGCGGTGATGGCCTGTTGGATGTAATGGAAGTTTCCGGGGCTCTCCGAGGTGGTACCACCAACAGAGAGGTTGCGGGCCCGCTTGGTGACCCGGTCACTGTTCGGTTCGGGTGGTTGGATAAGTATACGGCCATCATTGAATCCCGTCTTGCCGTTGGTCTCAGCCTGGTGCCTCTTGGGCAAAGGAATCCGTGGAAGACGTCAACCCGGGGGCTTGGCGAACTGATAGCCCTGGCCGCTAGCAAGGCCCATACGGTCGTCGTAGGGTTGGGCGGGAGCGCCACGATGGACGGTGGGGTAGATATGGCCCGAGCCTGGGGATGGCGTCCGTTGGACGGGAAAGGCCAACCCACACCGCTCGGCGGCGAGGGGTTGGTTAGCCTTCGAACCATGACACGCGGATCCGGACCGGCGGTCCATCTCCGCGTCCTGGCTGACGTCCAGAACCCCTTACTTGGTTCGGGTGGAGCGGCGGTTTACGGCCAGCAAAAAGGGGCCACCCCATCCGTGGTCAGGGTGCTGGAGACCGGTCTTTCGAACCTTGTCGCGGTACTGGGCAATCAGGCCATGGTGGTGGCAGCTCGACCGGGGTCCGGCGCGGCGGGCGGGCTTGGATTCGGGCTGCAATATTTTGGAAATGGACAGCTGGTCTCAGGTGCTGAGTGGGTCTTGGATCGTTTGGGTTTTGAAGAACGGCTCCGCACGGTGGCGGGTGTCCTGACGGGGGAGGGGGCGTTCGATGCCACGTCGCTAGCCGGTAAAACACCGGGGTCAGTCATCCGCCGTGCCCTAGATGCAAGTATTCCCGTGGCGCTCTTGGCTCCGCGGGCGTCGGGAGTCCACGAAGGATGTCACGTGGAAACTGGCGGTGGCAAATGGGACTTGGATGATGTTCGTTCACGTGCGGTGAGCGCCGTGCGTGTGCTCCTTTCCTTGCCGCCGCGTTGAGCCGTTCGTATCTTCCTCCGCTTTATTGTCTACGACGCTGCAATCTGGACATGTGATGGCACGATTGACAAATATGGAAACGCTTGTTTCCCTTGCGAAACGCCGGGGGTTTGTTTTTCAGTCTTCCGAGATCTACGGGGGGCTGGGTTCTGTTTGGGACTATGGCCCGCTTGGCGTTGAACTCAAGAAGAACATCACTGAGCGGTGGTGGCAATCCATGGTGCGTTCCCGCGACGACATTGAGGGAATTGAGAGTGCCATCCTCATGCATCCACGGGTCTGGGAAGCTTCCGGCCACGTCGGTGGTTTTACTGACCCACTGATTGACTGCAAGCAGTGCAAGAATCGATTTCGTGCTGATGACGGACGTATCAAGGGGACACCCGGTGAACCCGACGGGCAGTGCCCCGTGTGCGGTACGAAGGGGAACCTCACTGCGCCGCGATTGTTCAATTTGATGTTTAAGACATTCATGGGTGCGGTCGAAGACTCCGCCGCGGAGATTTACCTACGGCCCGAAACGGCGCAGGGCACGTACGTCAACATGTTGAATGTGATGCAAGCCTCGCGTCAGAAGATCCCGTTTGGCATTGCGCAATTCGGCAAAGCATTTCGGAACGAGATCACACCGGGCAACTTCATCTTTCGCACTCGTGAATTCGAACAGATGGAGATGCAATATTTCGTGAAACCCGGCGAGGATGAGAAATGGTTTGCATATTGGCGCGAAGAACGTATGAAATGGCATCTGGAGCTGGGAATTGAAAAGGATCGTTTGCGTTTCCACGAACACGGCAAGGGTGAACTTGCGCACTATGCTAAACAGGCGGAGGACATTGAGTATGAATTTCCGTTTGGATGGCAAGAGTTTGAGGGGATTCACAACCGTACCGACTACGATCTTTCCAGACATCAAGAGTTCTCCAAGAAACGACTCGACTGCTTAGACCCCCACACGAAAGAAAAATTTCTCCCGTACGTTGTGGAGACCGCGGTCGGTGTGGGTCGCGCCGTTTTAGTTGTCCTCGTGGATGCGTACCGTGAGGAAGAAGTGAAAGGCGAGAAACGCGTCGTGCTGAAGTTGAAGCCTTCGCTTGCCCCCATCAAAGTTGGCATCTTCCCCTTGGTGAAAAAAGACGGTATGCCGGAACATGCTCATTCTATTCGGAACGATCTTCGTACCGAATTCCCCGTGTTTTACGACGACGGTGGTTCGATCGGTCGGCGTTATCGCCGGCAGGACGAGGCAGGGACGCCGCTGTGTGTCACCGTTGATGGACAGACATCGGAAGACCAGACCGTAACCGTGAGGGATCGGGACACTTTGGTGCAAGATCGTGTGGCGGTGGATCGGCTGCGGGATTACGTTCGTGACCGGCTGACTCGGTGATGGTGTCGAGCGAACACCGATCGTAAAACAAGGGGGGTACGTGGCCGGCAAGACTGAAACATTTTCGAGTCGTTGGATCATGATTCTCGTCATGCTCGGCATGGCGGTTGGTACCGGTAATATTTGGCGGTTCCCCCGGATCGCTGCACAGAATGGTGGCGGTGAGTTCCTCGTGGCCTGGGTTGTGTTTCTGTTTCTTTGGTCTATTCCTCTCATTCTCATTGAGTTCGGTCTCGGTCGTAAAACACGTGCTGGTCCGGTCAAGACGCTCGTCAAGATCATGGGGCCCAAATTTGCATGGATGGGTGCGTTTATCGCGTTTGTCGCAACGGCCATCCTATTCTACTACTCTGTCGTTGCCGGATGGACGATTCGTTACGTCTTTGCAAGCGTGACCGGCGGATTGCCGGGTTCCCCGCCCGGTGCAATGTGGAATTCCTACATCGAGTCATATTGGCCTATCGTCACGCACGGGATTGCTATCGGGCTTGGTTCTTTTGTTGTCTCGCGTGGTATCGGCGCAATCGAAAAAGTTGCGCGTGTGTTAATGCCGACGTTGTTGGTGCTCGTCGTCGTGCTTGCGATACGGGCCGTTACGTTGCCAGGCGCCGGCGATGGCTTGTCCTATCTGTTTACTGTCGATTGGGGGGCCCTCGGGAACGCAAGAATCTGGATAGAGGCGCTCACACAGAATGCGTGGGACACGGGTGCCGGGTGGGGGCTAGTGTTAACGTATGCGGCTTATCTGCGGACGCAGGATGACACGGCACTCAACGCGTTCATCATCCCGACGGCAAACAATGTGATCTCGTTGTTGGCTGGCATCATGGTCATGTGTACGGTTTTTTCGGTGGTACCATCACTCGTTACCGATTTTGCTTCTGACCCGGAAACGTTGAGCGCGTTTCCCGCGCTTGCCGACGCCATTGCGGCAGGTCAACCTATTTCTGAAGATCTCCTGCAAAGCACAATCTTCAGCGCGGGCAATGAGGGGCTGACGTTCATTTGGATGCCCGAATTGTTTTCAACGCTGCCGTTTGGTGGTGTGCTGATGGTATTCTTTTTCTTAGCGTTGGGTTTTGCGGCATTTACGAGTCTGATGGCAATGATCGAATTGTCAACACGGGTCTTCATTGATGCAGGCGTGGAACGGGCAAAGGCCATCAGGATCGTCGGTGCCGCCGCCTTCTTGCTCGGGGTGCCATCTGCGATAAGCATTCGCGTGCTGCACAATCAAGACTGGGTCTGGTCTGTTGCCCTCATGCTTGCTGGCCTGTTCTTCTCGATTGCCGTGATCACGTACGGTGTCAAGAAGTTTCGGATGGAGCAACTCAATCACGAGCACTCCGACATTCGGATCGGTTCGTGGTTTGATGTCGTTGTAACATACTTGCTGCCGTTGCAGGCCGTGATACTCACCGTTTGGTTCCTCTGGCAATCGTATAGTGGTGCCACCGAGGGTTGGTTGGCACCGTTTGCGGAGGGCAACGTCGGAACCGTCTTGTTCCAGTTTGCCGTTGTGTTCGTAGTGCTGGTTGCTTTCAATCGGCAAATTGCGTCTAAGTCGGGCGCCAGCGGTTAGGACGCTACGCGTCTTGGCCGTGTTCCATTATCTTGTACTGGAACCTGGCGTTGTGTGGCCGTGCGCAGTGTGGCCAGTGACCGCCGCATCAAGACAGTGAGCTAATATGCTTCAGGAATACGAAACCTCCCTTGCGCAGGGCGATGTCCTGGCCCGAGCGAAAGCGTTTTTTGCTGAACGGGTACCGCATTATGGTGCCTACCTCGAGTCCGAGAGCGACACGCACGCCACGTTCCGTGGGCAAGGCGGCGAAGAAATCGCGCTTGCTGTCATGAATGGTGAGGCAGGGACCAAAGTGCGGGCATCGTCGCCCCTGTACGGACAAGCTATTGGCCGGTTCTTCTCTACACTTCCGGCAGTGACCAGCGATGACAGAGGCTAAATCACTTCACGTTAGGGTTTGGGTGCCGGACGTGTGGGATAATCTCACAATGGCGGTATCGTCGGACACTCGGGTTTCGCAACTCAAAACAGACAGTTTAATGGAGGCCACCAAGGTCCGACCCGATCCAGCTACATATCTGGTGAAATATCGTGGAGCACTGGTAATCAACGAAGACCAAACCATGGCTGAACTCGGTGCAGGTGACGGTGCGCCATTTATCATCCTTCCAACACACCGCCGGCCCGTGAAGTGAATCCTCCCAGTGGCTGGTTTCGTCTAAGTTGATCTGTATGCGCTGGAGAAACCCGTGAGGTCGAATCGGTCTGGCCGGACACTCACAGTTCTCGCTGTTGGTTTCCTACTCTTGGATGGTGCCCTCCTGCTGTTGGCAGGAATGTGGTCAGGTAGACTTGGTCTCATCGTGTGGGGCACGGTGTTTGTGCTGGGCGCGATTGGTGTCGGTGCTTATTGGAAACGTCACACACGCCATCTCCGAGAACTACAGGAAGCCTTACAGACCGAAGCGATGGAGCTTCATCGTTTGACGCAGGGTATCGAGGAAAAAGGCTCGTAGTCCGTCCCACCCGGCACACCGGCTCGATACGCCGAAAGGAAAACGTCGTTCGTGACCTGCACCGTCGTTTGGCACCCCTCTTCATTTGAACACAAACCCGGCACAAACCACCCGGAGTCGCCCGAACGTCTTGCCGCGACGTTAGCCGAACTGCGGGACGACCCGTTCACGGACATCGTTGAGTGGTCAGAGGCGAACCCCGCGTCAACCGCTGCTATCGCGGCGGTCCATTCAAGCGATCATGTGGCAGCGTTAATCGCCCTTGCGGCAAAAGGCGGTGGCGCACTTGATGCCGATACGATCATGAGCGAGGGAAGTTGGCTGGCGGCGCTTCACGCCGCAGGAGCCGCACTACGGGTTGCCGAACTGGCAATGTCTGGGCAACCGGCGTTCGCTGCCGCTCGGCCCCCCGGCCATCACGCTACGGCCGTTGGGGCCATGGGGTTTTGCTTGTTGAACAACGTTGCGATTGCCGCCCGTCACGCTCTCGATAACCTGGGTGCCGTGCGAGTGTTGATCGTTGATTGGGACGTCCACCACGGAAACGGTACGCAAGATATTTTCGAACGAGACGAGCGCGTGCGGTATGTTTCACTCCACCAATCGCCGCTGTACCCCGGCACCGGTCGTGAAGACGAAACAGGGGTCGGCAACATCTTCAACGCACCATGTTCCCCTGGGCTTCCGCGACACACGTATGTTCAGAAGCTGATATCGACCGTCAACCGCGCAACCGATGGTTGGATACCTGACCTGATGCTGATCTCGGCCGGTTTTGATGCGATGGCGGGTGATCCGTTGGCTGGTTTCACGCTCGAACCAGATGACTATGCCACGTGGATAGTTGAGTGGCGCGCTCTTGGCGTTCCCATCGGAGCCGTCTTGGAGGGCGGGTACGTACCGCAGCGAATTGCTCAGGGTGCGGCTGCCATGGTGCAAGCACTGGCCAAAAACTACACCCCTTGAAAAGTTCGCTGCCAACGACCTGTTCGGTCGCACTTCCTCTGCCAGTCTCCGAACCCTACACCTACGCGATACCCACATCGTTGGCCGATGCGGTTTTGCCTGGATGTCGCGTGGTGGTGCCTGTGCGATCCCGAGAGATGATCGGAATTGTTACCGCCGTCGATAACGACAGTCAGGCCAATCTTAAGTCGGTGCTCGTTGCACCGGACAACGGACCGCTGATAACCAAACCGTTGTTGCAATTGTCAGAGTGGATTTCGCGCTACTACGGTGGTTCTGCCGGCCTGGCGTTGCGCGCAATGTTACCCGGTGGTCTGTGGGGGAAGTCGAAGCTTGTCGCGTCGATTCGCAATCCTCTCCTTGCGTCCGGTGGCGCGAGTTCAGATGTCGTACGAGCGCTCCAAAACCGAGGTGGCACGGCTACGGCTTCCGCGCTTGGTAAGGTCATGCGTCGTCCCGTGTGGGAAACACTCCAGCGCCTTGCCCGTGTGGGCGCCATTGCGTTGGAAACGGTTCCACCCAATGTGGGTCCGGCCGCGGGGTCTGAGTCCATCGTTGTATTGGTCAAACAGCTGCCGTCGTTGCTTGAACGTGAGAAGACGTTTGGGCGGGCCAACCGTCAACGTGAAGCCTACGAACTCATCGATGAACTTGGCGGGGAAATATCGCGAGCCCGCCTGACGAACGAATTTCGGTTTTCTGCGACAATTGTCAAAAGTCTGGTGACGCGTGGCTTAGTCGAAGTCCAAAAGCGAGAACTTTTGCGAGACCCGTTCGCGGGGATTTCGGCAAAACCACCGGGCAATCCCACACGGGACCAGCAGTCGGCGATTGACGACATCGGTGACCTCACAGGCGGCGAAGCCGCCACGTTGTTTGGCGTGACGGGTAGCGGCAAGACACTCGTGTACCTCGAAGTTATGCGTACCGCGATTGCGTCCGGAAAAACTGCGATCGTGCTGGTACCGGAGATAGCACTCACACCGCAAACCATAGCTCGGGTACGCGGGGTTTTTGAGGACCGCGTGGCGGTGCTACACAGCGGACTATCGGATGCCGAACGTGCCGATGCGTGGCGAGCATTGGCCAACGGTGAGCGGCAAGTGGTTGTTGGGGCGCGGTCCGCTGTCTTTGCACCAGTACCAAATCTATCGGTCATTGTTGTGGACGAGGAACACGACGGCAGCTACAAGAACGGCGAAGTCCCCCGTTATCATGCCCGAGACGTCGCCTTGCGGAGGGCCACGTTAGAATCGGCCCGTGTCATTTTTGGGAGTGCGACCCCGTCGCTCGATGTTTGGAAGGCACAACCCGCCATTCGCGTCGTTCGTTTGCCGCAGCGTGTAACCTCCCATTCATTGCCGTTAGTGCAACTCGTTGATATGCGCAGTGCTCCTCGAGTTGAAACAGCCGGCGCCGTTCCGTGGTCGCGTCGGTTGGACGAAGGCATGACCACCTGTCTCGCTCGAGAAGAACAAATCATTCTTTTGCTAAACCGGCGAGGGTTTGCACACTTTTTACAGTGCTCGGAGTGCGGAGATGTCCCACATTGTACCGAGTGCAGTATCGCTTTAACCGTCCATCACACACCGCCGTCCATTCGTTGTCACTATTGTGGGCTCGAACGGGCCATCCCCGATCGATGTGGCGCCTGTGGCGGCAAGACACAACGAACACGAGGTGTGGGAACCCAGGCCCTGGAGCGGTGGTTGGCTATGCGGTTTCCAGAGGCGCGCACCGCTCGCATGGATGCGGACACGACGGCAACAAAATGGTCACACGCCAGGATCCTAGACGATTTCGCCGCCGCGAAGATCGATGTGCTGCTAGGGACGCAGATGATTGCGAAGGGGCTGGACTTCCCCGGTGTCACGTTGGTTGGGGTTGTAAACGCCGATACCGGTCTGCACCTCCCGGATTTTCGTGCGGCCGAGCGAACCTTTCAATTAATTGCGCAGGTTGCCGGGCGAGCCGGCCGTGGGCCGAGTGGCGGGGAAGTATTGGTACAAACGCGATCCCCGGATCACTATGCACTGCAGTACGCCGTCAAGCACGACTATGAGGGCTTTGCCGCCCGAGAACTCGCAGAACGAAGTGACCCACGTTACCCACCTCATGTGGGATTGATCAACGTCTTGGTAACCGGGGAAACGGAAGCAATGGTGAGTCAAGCGGCTGCCGATGTTGCCGACTGGATGCGGGCCCTTGTCGCGGCACAGGAGCTACCCCTCGACGTACTTGGCCCAGCGCCGGCCCCGTTGGCACGTATTAAGGCGCGTTGGCGCTGGCACATTTTGCTTCGTGCCACGGATCGTCGCGTCTTGGGCCGGGTTCTCCAATACGCCGCCAAACGCGCTCCGCATGTTTCCCGGGGCAAGGTGCGAGTAGTATTCGATAGAGATCCGGTTTCTTTGTTGTAGGCTGATGGCGTGGAGGCTTGGTTTGTGGCGGTGTAGTCCTCGGTTTGCGGGTTGGAATTGGGGGAAGCTGCCCGCTACCCGCTGCTCGCTACCAGCCGAATTGGTTCTCCGTCCCCAGGTGAACGCCCCCGAAGGATTCTCGCCGATTGGGCGGGCAGCGGGTAGCTGGCAGCGTAAAAATAGATATAGCTCCTTCCCCCATACGCACTTATCTTCCGGCGCCCTCGGGAGACAAAATTGGAAAACACCAGTATCGGCGAGAAGTCATCTAAGCCCTTCATAGGCCAACAGGTCGCGACACCCGGTTTTGGTCGTGGCTGGATGCGTGTGGCGAAAGAGCTGTCTACGTCAATGTCTTGGCGCGACATCGCGCACATTTGGGTGTTCCCCCCAATTCGAACGGACGGACGCGAGTGGGGCACCGCGGTGATTGCGCGGAATATCAAGGAAAACCGCGTCGCGGTTTCCACCGCTCGATACATGGTCCTCACACGGGGCAAAAAACGCGGCCACGGGAAGGTGGAGATCGAGCAAGTTGGCGAGAGTCCTGAGGATGTCGTTAGTGATGTCCTTCGGGGTGTGCAGGAACGCGCTGGGGAGGCGGATCCACCGATAGAAATTGAACCGACTCTTTGGTTCGGTGCCGAGGATGACGAGCCCACCACCCAAAGTTGACGGTGCCCTCCTGGTCGCGCGCTTTCGCCGCTATATACGGGATCATAATCTACCGATGACCCATCAGCGCGAGGCCGTTGCCCGTGCCGTGTTCTTCAGCAATGGGCACCTTTCGGTGGAAGATATCAAGGGTGTATTACGGGGCGAAAACCTCCACGTCGGTACGGCCACCGTATATCGGACGCTGGACCTTCTACTGCGCGCGGACTTAGTTGACGAGCACAGTTTTGGCGAAGGCTTCAAACGGTACGAACCACGTACACAACACCAACATCACGAGCACATCATTTGTCGGGAGTGTGGTAAGGTGGTCGAATTCACGTCCGACAGGATCGAACGGATGAACGTGCTGATCGCAGAAGAGTATGGATTCCGGCATCATCACCACCGATTGGAAATCCATGGTGTGTGTCGGGAGTGCCAGAATCTGGATGCTGCCAAACTCGCAACTGAAACCCGTGATACTAAGGAAAGCAATTGACCCAGTTGATGCACATGGTGCCCCAGCGTGCGTTTTTGACAAGAGGGGTAGGGCGCCACAAAGAAAAGCTTACAAGCTTCGAGGAGGCACTCCGCGAGGCCGGTATTGCGCAATACAACTTGGTGCAGGTGTCTTCGATCTTCCCGCCG
>JAZDDC010000678.1:0-8804 GCA_036679565.1 Gemmatimonadota bacterium | reverse complement strand
ACGCGAGATTGGTCCATGGGTGCGTCATTTCGCGAAGTGGGGGAAAATTTTAACCCGGAAGTTGGTTTTCTGCCGCGTTCGGACTATCGGTTCTTGAGTCTTCGCATCCTGCGAAACGTTCGGTTCGCTGACATTTCTTGGTTCAGAGAAATGCGGCCTCACATCACATACCGGACGTTTTTTGGGCTTGACGGTTTTACCGAAACGAGCTTGCTCCACATTGATAGTCACTTCGAGTTCGCGAACGGAGCTTTTTTTCAACTTCCCGCGATTAACCTAACAACAGAGGGGTTACGAGAACCGTTCGAGATATCGGAAGGCGTCGTGATCCCCGCCGGCCAATATCACAACCTTGAATGGGTCTATCGGTACAACTCCAATCGGAGCGCACCCGTTTCGTTCCAGGGCCAGATCACGATCGGCGGGTTTTATGACGGTCATCGAAAAGGCGCGTCAACGACGCTGACAGCACGTTCAGGTGATGCGCTCATCGCTGCCCTCCGTGTGAGTTACAACAATGTTGATTTGACACAAGGCAGTTTTGAGACAGCCTTGGCCACGTTGCGGGTTGCGTACTCCTTTACACCGCGGATCTACCTTCAATCGCTTATCCAGTACAACGACCAAACGGACAATTTTTCGAGCAATGTGCGGTTTGGGTGGTTGAGCACAGCTGGAACGGGCTTATTCATCGTGTACAACGATATTGAGCGAGTGTTGACATCACCCAGGGAATTTGAACCTGTAAGCAGAGCCCTTTTCGTCAAATTTACACAGTTGTTCAATCTCAATCTCTAACCGGGCAAACGGATTGAAGGCGTTCTATTGCGATCATTTCGTGTTGCCGCTTCCTGCTGGTCACCGGTTTCCCATGGAGAAGTACTCCCAGTTACGAACACGGCTGCTCGAGGAGTACGTCCTTGCACCGTCCGACCTATCCGTGCCAGATCCGGTTACGGACGTGCAAATCAGACGTGCCCACACGTTAGATTACGTGCATGCGGTGACGGATGGTCGCTTGTCGGCGGGTGAACAGAGACGTATTGGCTTCCCATGGTCGCCGTACCTCGTGGAACGTTCTCGCCGCTCTGCGGGTGGGACACTCGCCGCCGGTTATGCCGCGTTGCAGGACGGTGTTGCTGTGAATCTGGCCGGTGGCACGCATCACGCTTTTCCCGGGCGGGGCGAGGGTTTTTGCGTCTTTAACGACGTCGCGATTGCTGCACGTGTCCTGCAAGCGGATGGTCTGGCAACCAGCATTCTCGTTGTAGACTGTGACGTACACCAAGGGAACGGGACTGCCGCGATATTCCGGAACGACGCCACGGTGTTTACGTTCTCGATCCACGGGATCAACAATTATCCGTTTCGCAAAGAGTCAAGTGATCTGGACGTGCCGTTGGATGATGGAGTAGAAGACGCGGAGTATCTCCATGCGCTCAATGTTCATCTCAAGGCACTCCTGCGGGAAACTACTTTCGATTTGGCGTTTTATGTGTCCGGTGCCGACCCATTTGTCGGTGACACGCTTGGTCGCTTGGCGGTGTCCAAGAGCGGACTCGCCGAACGAGACCGCATGGTGTTCGAAGTGTTGGCGGATCATCACGTACCCGTTGCGGTGGTGATGGCGGGCGGTTATGCAAAAAAAGTCGATGACACGGTGGACATACACATGGCAACGGTCAAGGCCGCGGTATACTGTCCCGCCTGAATTGACCCTACCACTCACCGTCTTCATGAGATTATCGTTGAGGAGACAACCCGGGAGGACGCGGGTTTACCACACAGCAGATTCGAGGTACAGGTTATGACATTTGGGGCATTGAATCTCCAGCAGTGGGTTGAGGATCATCGCGAACTACTCAAACCGCCGGTGGGCAACAAAATGGTGTGGCAGGACCGTGAATTTCTCGTGATGGTGGTTGGTGGTCCTAACCAGCGGAAGGATTTCCATATCGAGGATGGCGAAGAATTCTTTTATCAGATTGAGGGCGACATCACCGTCCGAGTGATAGAAGACGGAAAGCCGAGGGACGTTCCAATCCGTGAAGGCGAGATGTTTCTCTTACCTGCTCGTGTTCCACATTCGCCACAACGGCCCGCTGGAACGGTCGGACTCGTCATTGAACGTCAGCGAAAAGTTGGCGAGCGAGACCACCTCCGTTGGTACTGTGAAGGGTGCGAGGAAATTTTACATGACGTAGATTTTCAACTTGAAGATCTCGGGAAACAGCTAAAACCGATCATCGAAGAGTTCTACGCCAAGGAGTCGCTTCGCACCTGCGATTCCTGTGGCACCGTCATGGAAGTCCCCGCCAAATAGGGCGGCGGAGTGGAAAGCAAACAACTCAAGATTGACGTTCACACCCACATCTTGCCGAAAAGTTGGCCTGATTTGGAACGTCGATACGGTTACGGAGGTTTTCTCAAGCTCGAGCATCATCGCCAGGGGTGCGCACGAATGATGGTCGATGGTCAATCCTTCCGCGAGATCCGGGAAAATTGTTGGGACCCCCTAGTGCGACTTGCGGAGTGCGATGCCGCCGGCATAGACGTGCAGGTACTATCGACCGTGCCTGTCATGTTCAACTATTGGGCGAAACCGGCTGATGGATTGGATCTCTGCAAGATCCTCAATGATCATCTCGCTGGCGTCGTCAATGAACATCCAATGCGGTTTGCCGGTCTCGGCACGGTACCTATGCAGGATGCCGGTCTTGCGGTTCAGGAACTGGAGCGATGTGTCAAGGAATTGGGCATGCCGGGGATCCAAATAGGGACGAACATCAATGGCAAAAATTTGGATCACGATGATGTTTTCCCCGTGTTTGAATGTGCCCAGGATCTTGGCGCGGCAGTATTTGTTCATCCGTGGGATATGATGTCGCCCGAGCGAATGAAAAAGTACTGGTTGTCTTGGCTGGTGGGGATGCCAGCCGAAACTGCGTTGGCAATCTGCGCGGTGATTTTCGGTGGGGTGTTGGATCGTCTGCCCAAATTACGTTTGTGTTTCGCTCACGGGGGCGGCGCATTTCCTGGTACCATTGGACGCATTGAACATGGGTTCAATGTCCGTCCTGATCTCGTTGCCGTAAACGGAGCGGGAAACCCCCGGCAATACATGGACCGATTGTACTTTGACGCCCTGGTTCACGATGAATCTGCGTTGCGTCATCTCCTCGCTCTGGCGGGACCGGACCGGTTGGCGCTTGGGTCGGACTACCCGTTCCCACTCGGTGAAGCCAAGCCCGGTTCGCTGATTGAGGCCTGTACAGGTTTGACGGCGGCAGTCCGTGATCGGCTCTTTGCTGGAACGTCACTCGAATTTCTTGGCCTGGATCGACAGGCGTTCAGCAGGATCACTTGAACGCAAAGGCAACTCGGCATCAGCAGTTAACACGCGCATACGCCGAGACCCTCGATGCCGTAGACCCGCTAGCGGCGGTGAGAAGTGAGTTCGCGTTCCCGCGCACATCCGCTGGTGATTCCAGTGTGTACTTGTGTGGGAACTCATTGGGACTCATGCCGAAAAAAGTTCCGGCCTTGATCAATCAAGAGTTGGACGACTGGGCCCGACTAGGTGTTGATGGTCATTTTGAAGCAGCAACGCCGTGGTTCTCCTACCATGAGGTGTTCCGCGAGTCCGGTGCAAGGATAGTCGGCGCAAAACCCGGTGAAGTTGTGATGATGAACTCCCTGACTGTCAATTTACACTTGATGATGGCTACATTTTATCGTCCGACGTCGTCGCGGCACAAGATTCTTATCGAAGATCACGCGTTTCCGTCCGACCGGTACGCGGTTGCGTCGCAGGTACGGTGGCACGGTTACGACGCCAAGGAAGCCATCGTCGTCGTGCGTGCAAACGATGGAGATACGCTGACCGTCGAGGATTTTGAAAAGGCCTTCGCGGAGCATCGCGATTCGATTGCGTTGGTCATGCTGAGTGGCGTGAATTTCGTGACAGGCCAATTGTTCGACATGAGTTCCATCGCCGAGATGGCTCACAGCGCCGGATGTACCGTCGGCTTTGATCTGGCGCACGCCGCCGGCAACGTTCCCGTCGAGCTGCACGATTGGAATGCTGACTTTGCGGTTTGGTGCTCTTATAAGTACATGAACGCAGGTCCGGGATCGATCGCCGGATGTTTTGTCCACGAGAAGCACGGTGAAGACCGAACGCTGCAACGGTTAGCTGGTTGGTGGGGAAACAGTCCCGATAAACGTTTTGGCATGTCAGAAGAGTTCGTGCCTCGCCCCGGGGCAGACGGATGGCAACTCAGCAATCCTTCCATCTTGGCCATGGCCCCGTTGCGGGCGTCTTTGGAGCTCTTCGACCGCATTGGCATGGCACGGTTGCGTGAAAAGTCTGTGCAGCTCACCGGATATTTGGAGACGCTCCTCGATTCGCTTCGTTCAGTCGGGGTTCAGACGATTACACCGCGATCTGCTCGGGCGCGCGGCTGCCAATTGTCCGTTCGCGTTCCGCGAACTGCTTCCGACGTCGTGAAAAAGTTATCCGATAGGGGTGTGGTCGTGGACTCCCGTCCACCGGATATCGTGCGAGTGGCACCGGTGCCTTTGTACAATTCCTTCGGCGACGTGTGGGACTTTGCAAACGCCTTGGCGGCGGTTTTGGGGGTCTCGTTGGGTGCTGAGGGAGTCCCGTCATGAGCCAATCGGAAGTCGATTTCACAGTGGTTGGTGCAGGCCTGTCCGGTGCGTTGATGTCGTGTTATTTGGCCCGCGATGGCCACCGCGTGCAAGTTCTCGAGAGGCGGAGCGACCCGCGAACAACCGGTGGGGGAGAAGGGCGTTCTATTAACCTCGCCATTTCTACGCGTGGCCTTGACGCGCTTGAACGGGTGGGCCTGGCGGAGGAGGTATTGGCAAACGCCGTCCCCATGCGGGGCCGTATGATGCACGCAGAAGATGGCAAACTCACGTTCCAGTCGTACGGAACGCAAAAAGGGGACGTCATCAACTCCGTATCCCGTGCGTGGCTCAATACGATGCTCATCGACGCCGCCGAAGCGGCGGGGGACGTGCGTGTCGCATTCGATTCGCAAATCGTGAAGTTTGATCTGGACAGTCGGTTACTCATCGTGCGGCGTGGGCACGGGAGCGAGGTAAAACACCGGCAGCTTGGAACTGTCGTCGGTTCGGATGGGGCGTTTTCCGCGGTGCGTTCGCGTCTGCAGCGCGCCGATCGAACAGACTACCATCAGGAGTATCTCGAATACGGCTACAAGGAGTTAACAGTTCCGCCGGGCAATGGGGGTGTGCACAAGATGGAACCAGGCGCGTTGCACATTTGGCCGCGTGGACGGTCCATGATGATTGCCTTGCCCAATGCCGATGGTTCTTTTACCTGTACGTTGTTTTGGCCCCTCGACGGTCCGCTCAGCTTCGACGCATTGAAAAACGTGGCCGACGTTGAAGAGTTTTTTGGTCAGCACTACGCCGACGCGGTCCCGTTCATGCCGTCGCTTGCGCAAGAGTACCTCGACAATCCAACCAGCTCCCTTGTTACGATTCGTTGCGGGCCGTGGTCCTACAAGGACTGGGTGGTCTTGATTGGGGATGCATGCCATGCCGTTGTGCCGTTTTATGGGCAGGGTGCGAATGCGGCGTTCGCCGATTGCCCCGTTCTAGCTAGAGCGCTTCAAGAGTCTCCGAACGATCGCGCGCGGGCATTCAATATGTATTATGACGCACGCAAGCAGCATGTCGATGCGTTGGCGGATTTGGCAATATCCAATTTTCGTGAGATGCGTGACCACGTGGGGTCGCCGATGTTTTTGATTCGTAAACGGCTGGAGCGCGGACTGCACCGGCTTTTTCCCAAGTGGTTTGTGCCTCTTTATTCACTAGTATCCTTCAGTCTCGTGCCATACGGTGACGCGATCCGTCGTGCCAAGATACAGACCGTGGTTGTGCGTGTCGCCTTGGCCGTGATCGGTGTGGCTGTAGTAACAGGAACGGTTTGGTTATGGAGCTAACCTACGCATCGTATTTGCGACTCGACGAACTGCTCGAGCTGCAAGATCCGAAATCGGAGCCTGCAGAACATGATGAGATGTTGTTCATCGTCGTTCATCAGGTCTATGAACTGTGGTTCAAGCAGTTGCTCCACGAACTCGACAAGATAAAGCGAGACTTCGGTGACGGCGAAGTCTACCCTCTGCTGCACACCTTCAAACGATGTCGCACTATCATGAAGGTGATGGTGAGCCAATTGGATGTGCTCGAAACCATGACGCCCATGTCATTTGCCGCGTTTCGCGACCGGCTGGATCGTGCCTCCGGTTTCCAGTCCATGCAATTCCGGGAATTCGAATTTGTACTCGGCGCAAAACGGTCGGAGGTCCTACGGCATTATTCTTCAGATCTGTACGGATTCGATAGGGTCAAAGAACGACTTCAACAAAGAACCGTCATCGATCATTTTTATGACTTCGTGGAGAAGTTTGGGGCAACCATCCCCAAGACCGTGCGCAATCGCCCCATCGACGCGGCGGCCCAGCCAAACGAAGAAGTTCAAGACGGGCTCTTTGATCTATTCGTCTCCAATCCCCAGCTTGCAGGATTGTTTGAGCTGATGCTTGATTTTGACGAGGGGCAACAGGAGTGGCGGTATCGTCACATAAAGCTTGTTGAGCGAACGATCGGCAATAAGCGCGGCACTGGCGGATCGCTGGGTATTGAGTTCCTGAAAAAAACATTGTTCAAACCGCTGTTCGCCGACTTGTGGGCCATCCGGCACCGGCTGTGATCTACGATCTCTCGCCAACAGTTTCCTCGCACTTGGCGGTGTGGCCGGGTGACACGCCCCTGAGCAGGGACGTACTTTTGGACATGCAACGTGGTGACAACCTCACGCTGTCGAGTTTGCGTTCGACTGTCCATGTCGGCAGTCATGCGGATGCACCAAGCCATTACGGTGCTTTTGCGCCGAACATCGAGGATATGCCGATCGAGCGTTACCTGGGACTATGTGAGGTTGTACATGTCACAGTGCGTCCGGGCGAGCGGTTCGGTCACCAATCGCTACCCCGTGACATCAGCCAGGAACGTGTCCTTTTTCGTACGGGAACGTATCCAGATCCAAACAATTTCAACGAAGACTTTGCGGCGCTCGCACCTGAGTTGATCGACTGGCTTGCCGCGGAGGGCGTCCGATTGGTTGGCGTCGATACACCTAGCGTGGATCTTTTCTCATCGACTGATTTACTCACCCACCAGGCCTGTCTGAAAAATGATGTGTTGATACTCGAGGGCTTGGTGTTGGGTGACGTACCGGAGGGTGTGTTTGAATTGATTGCGTTGCCGCTCAAGATCGCTGGGTTCGATGCCAGTCCGGTCCGGGCAGTGCTGCGCTCGCGTGAATAACGTCAGCGTTCGCCAACCCACGCAATCACCTTCAGCTCGATAGCAATCGGAGTGGGGAGCCGACTGATTTCAACCGTGGTTCGCGTGGGACGGTTGTCTGCAAAGTACTCCGCGTACAGTTGATTGAATGTCGGAAAATCTTTCTTGATGTCCGTTAAGAAGACTGTAACATCGATAATGTCGTTCCATGAAGCGCTTGCATCCTCGACAACGGTACGCACGTTATCGAACACCGTCCGGCACTGCATCTCGAAGTCGTAGGAGACCGTATTCCCATCGTGATCCAGTGTAACCCCCGGAACATTTGCTTGACCACGTACACGCGGACCGATACCGGACAAGAAGAGAAATGGGCCCACGCGCTTTGCGTGAGGAAAAGCGCCTACGGGCTCAGGGGCTCGTGCTGAACTGAACTCCTGTGTCATCGCGCCTTCCGTTGCATGAATGTCGGTGAGCGATCCGCGCGGACGAGCGGAGTCAAATTGCCACACACACGTTTTTGGGGTCAGTGAAAAAGCGCAAGGCTTCGTCTCCACCTTCGTGACCCAGCCCGGACCGTTTCGCTCCCCCAATGGGGACCCGCAGATCGCGTAACATCCAACAGTTGACCCAAACTGTCCCACAGACCAGTTCGTCCGCCACACGGTACGCTCTTGAGATGTCTCGGGTCCATATGGACGCCGACAATCCGTACGGGGTTGCGTTAGCGTACCCAACGGCCTCCTCATCTGAGTCGAAAGGCGTCACGGTGACGACGGGTCCGAAGATTTCTTCTTGATTGACTCTGCAGTGCATATCGAGCCCAGCGACCACGGTGGGTGTGACAAAGAAACCATCCGCGCATCGACCGGTGACACGGGGTGGTTCCGTACCACCCGCCAACAGTGTCCCACCTTCGTCCACCGCCAATTTGATGTATTTGCGAATTTTTTGAAGGTGTGCCTCGGACACAACCGCGCCCTGGTCGGTTTGGGTGTCTAGCGGATCTCCAATCTCGAGTTTATTGACGCACTCAACCAGCCGCATCACGAATGTGTCGTATACAGTCCGATGCACGAGTATACGGGAGCCGCAGTGACAGATTTGTCCTTGGTTCGAAAAAGACGATGCCATTGTCGTCCGCACCGCCTGCTCGATGTCCGCATCAGAGAAGATGATGCTTGCATTTTTTCCGCCCATCTCCAGCGCGATTTTTTTGAAGGCCGGGGCTACCGTCTTCGCAATCGCCGCACCCGTCGCCGTGCTGCCCGTGAAAGAGATCGTATCGACGTCTGCGTGTGCCACGAGCGGGGCGCCAACGCTTTGGCCGTGTCCGTGCACGATGTTCAGGACTCCGGGGGGCATCCCGGCCTCTTCGCACAGTGTTGACAAGAGGTATGCGGTGGCCGGTGTGAGTTCGGATGGTTTGCCAC
>JAZDDC010000677.1:0-2792 GCA_036679565.1 Gemmatimonadota bacterium | reverse complement strand
CTCATCACGGCCTTTGAGAGCAGTGGCCATTTCCAGATCGTACGCTACTTCGATTCGCCGAGGGAGGTTGATGACGCGCTCGATCGAGGTGATGTCATAGCAGTGTTGGTCATTGGATCTTCGTTCTCGAAAATAGGCGGGGCAAGCGGTCGCATTGTTCAACTGTTGCTGGACGGTGGGGACGCCAACACCGCTACGATAGCACGTGGATACGCCGGGGCAATGATCCGCAACGTGCAACTCGACATGACTGCCACACAGCGGAAGTTGACCGCGCCAATAGCCGCTCGTGTGTGGTACAACGAGACACTGGAAAGCGTCAACATGATCGTTCCAGGCTTGATTGCCGTGATCATGTCGATAATCGCGGCCATGCTCACTGCTCTCACCATTGCGCGGGAATGGGAACGCGGCACCATGGAGCAACTCGCGGCGACACCCGTGAGTCGTCTGGAGGTCGTGCTGGGGAAATTGACACCATACATCGTCATTGGAATGATAGACGTCTTGCTTGCGGTCGTCGTGGGCGTACTGGTGTTCGACGTGCCACTTCGTGGAAGCGTGTGGTTGCTAGCTGCCATGACTCTGTTGTTTCTCATTGGGGCGCTCGGCCTGGGCATGTTTATCTCCGCCACGCTCAAATCTCAAGTTATGGCAATGCAGACAGCCATGCTCGCCACCTACTTGCCGGCGCTTCTTTTGTCCGGTTTTCTGTACTCGATTGCCAACATGCCGTTCGTTCTTCGCGCAGTGACATACATCATTCCCGCCCGGTACTACATCTCAGTCACACGCGGCATTTTCCTCAAAGACGTGGGCATTGGGGTGTTGTGGGGACAGGGGATTGCAATGATGCTCTTTGCCGTGGCAGGACTGGGGCTGGCTACCCATGCGTTCCGCAAGCAGATCGCACGATGAATATCTCGCGTCGCCGTGTAGCGGAAATGTTGCGGAAAGAGTTCCGACAGATGTTTCGCGATCCCCGAATGAAAGCCGTCGTGTTTGTCTCGCCAATCGTACAGTTACTGTTGTTCGGATACGCCGTAAACACCGACGTAAAACACATCACGACTTTTATCGTCGATCATGACCGCACCGCTCTGTCCATTGAACTTGCGAACGTCCTGCATGCCTCGGACTACTTTGACATCGTTCAGTACTCGGACCAGCCGTCCGACCTGGAATCGGCGCTGGACCATGGTCAAGCGGTAGTGGGGTTGCACATTCCACCAGGCTTCACACGTGACTTCGAAGCGGGGACCATCAACCCAATCCAGTTATTCATCGATGGTACAAACTCCAACACCGGCACCGTTGCGCAGAGTTATGCGCTCGAAACAATACAGGCATTCCTGATCGCGCGTGCGCCAACAGACTTCGATGGTGGGATCGAACTTAGAGTCCGTGCGTGGTTCAACCCGGAACTGGCCAGTCGTGTCTACAACGTACCGGGCGTAATAGGATTGCTTTTGCTGTTGATGTGTATGCTCCTGACGGCGTTGGCCGTGGTTCGGGAACGCGAAGTTGGGACGCTGGATCAGTTACTCGTCACACCGTTGAGACCGGTCGAACTCATGTTAGGAAAGACGATACCGGTGGCAATCATCGGGATGATTGACCTTGCGCTCATAACTACTGTGGCGATTCTGTGGTTTGACGTTCCGTTCCGGGGCTCCCCGTTCGTGTTGATAACCGCCACATTTGTCTTCATCCTGGCGGGACTCTCGCTCGGCCTGTTGATTTCGACGACCGCAAAAACACAGCAAGAGGCATTCATGACAATGTTTCTCTTCCTGCTCCCGGCTATCATATTGTCCGGGTTTCTTTACCCCATCGAATCTATGCCAACAGTTTTTCAATGGCTCACCATGCTCAATCCTGTGCGCCACTTTTTGGAAATCGTCCGTGCCGTATTCTTGAAGGGGACCGGTTATGAGGTATTGTGGCCGCAACTCCTCGTGTTGACCCTGATGGCCGCGACCGGCCTGTCGGCAGCGACTGTCCGATTTCGCGCTATGCATACGGCATAATCTCGGAGCGTCGTGTCAATCTTCCGCCCGCGTACAACGAAACAAAATCGCCGCGAGATGGTTCGACGTCAGATTGTCCGACGCGGCATATCAGACCGGCGGGTTGTGTCTGTCATGGCATGGGTGCCCAGGGAACTATTTGTAGCAGACGACAGTAAGGACCGTGCGTACGCTGATACGCCTCTTCCCATCGGAGACGGCCAGACTATCTCGCAGCCGTACATCGTTGCGCTGATGACAATGCATGCAAAGTTGCGGCGTACCAGCAGAGTACTCGAGATCGGGACTGGTTCCGGTTACCACACCGCCGTACTCGCCAAGATCGCACAACACGTCTGGTCCATCGAACGCGTGGGGCGTTTTGTCCCTCTGGTACGGCGCCGGTTAGAAGCATTACGCATAAAGAATGTCACACTCAACGTCGGCGACGGAACCGCAGGTTACCCCGCGGCGGCGCCGTACGATGCGATCGTCGTGGCGGCAGCCGCGAAAGAGCCACCGGCGGCGCTACTCGACCAGCTCGTGATCGGCGGCCACCTTGTCATCCCGCTCGGCGGTCGCGAAAGCCAGATGTTGACGGTCATCAGACGCTCAGAACTCACGTATGATCGGACGCCCGTGACTGAGTGTCGGTTCGTTCCGTTCGTCACCAACGACGCGGCATTACATCATCCGTGAGATCCGGTTTTTCTGCCACAGAGGACACAGAGAAAAGCGTTCGCTTTTGACTGACTAGGCGGGTCCATTGCGACACGACCTTAC
>JAZDDC010000676.1:0-2829 GCA_036679565.1 Gemmatimonadota bacterium | reverse complement strand
ACGCCGGGCGTGGCGACGGCCCCGTTCCTCTTGGTGCTCGCCTTGCTCCTCGGGCGACGGTTACGTCAGGCTGACAAGAGGCCGCCTAACAAGTCCATGCAGACTGGCGGGCGCGTACGTTTCAAAGGAAGCGATTGATATGAGCGCGCCGGAGGCGCGTCATAACGACATAGATGCGCGGGCGACTCGGAATAGTCGCCCGCAGCTGATGGACGGTGAGTGTTAGGCGGCGATTGACGTTCGCGGGCATTTTCACGTGCGCCATCATCCATGACCGCGTGGGCATCACCGCATGGCCTGTAAATCGGTAGTGTGGCCGATGACGGATCGTCGGCGCGTATCCCATGCGGCCGGACCAGCGCCGAGTGACTCGTCTGCCATTCGTGTGATCCCTACTCGCCGGCTCATGGCGCCCGTGGCGAGTCCGTGACTCACGATGTTATCGCGCAACGGTGTTAGTTTTGTCAAAACGTACTAGGAGCGGTAGCGAGACGGTGATGGACCGAGATTGTATCTTTTGTTCGATTGCCGCGAACGAAGCGGCAGCCAGCGTCGTCTACAGAGATGACCAGACGCTAGCCTTCATGGATCCGCGCCAGTTTCACGCCGGGCATGTGCTGGTGATTCCGCGGGCCCACGTGCCCGACATTCGATCGCTCCGGGCCGTGGATGCGGGCCCGTTGATGTTGTTATTGACGGCTGCGGCGCGCGCTGTGGATGCGGCATTTCCGTCCGACGGCTTGTCGATATGGCATTCGGCCGGCGCCGGCGCCAATCAAGAGGTGCCCCACCTGCATATTCACGTGCATCCGCGTGTCGTCGGGGACGATCTTCTTCGTGTGTATCCCTCGGCACCAAACGAGCCCGATCGCCATGTGTTGGATGAACGGGCGGCAAGAATCCAAGCCATGTTTGCGGGTGATGCACTATGAGTATTTCAGCCTCCCGTGGCCTCCGGTCCACGGACCAGGTGTCGGTGTGGTTTGCAAGTTACGTGAGGTGCCTTCGGTATACGTTGGGTTTCTGGTCCGGAGCATCGCCGCCTAACAAGTCCATGCAGACTGGCGGGCGCTGTCGTTTTCAAGGGAAGCGATTGAGTTGTGCGCGCCGCGGGCGCGTCGGAACGGCCAAGAGGCGCGAGCGACTCTCGGCGAGTCGCCCGCAGCTGATGGACGGTGAGTGTTAGGTGGCTTCACGTGCTTCAACCATCCACGAGTCTACCTTGAGCAAAACGGCACCCAAAGTAAATGGCGAGCATGTGCTCTACCATTACCTCCAGAAGGATCTTCAAGAGAACGACGGTAAGGTCTTCGAAATGCTGACAGCTCGGCTGATCACATCGCTCGGCATTTGGTTCGCGCTGCATCTTTACGATCAACTTCCGACCATCTTGCCGTTTGTCGTACGGGATCCAACGTGCCGCAAAAAGGTTGGTGGCACTGAGCAGTGGGGAGCGCCTAACGCGCTCGGGTATTTTCGAGACGACAATAGTCTGGTCAAGGCGCTCCCAAATAGTCTCAACATCGTAAGTCCACGTGTCCAGTACTACGATGGTCGCCGGATAGGAAATGGTTTTGTGGCGTCTCATGTCTGGAGGCAAATCGCTGAATCCCAAACTGGCGCAAGCCTGGCGTCACGAGATCCATGGACCAACAGTTTTGTTCCCAACCTCGTATGGCTACCGAAGCAAGTGTCCAAGCTCACGGATCGAGAGGGGTCGTTCCCGCAGCGTTTTCTGCAGGCGCTTTCTCGGAAGATCTTTGGACAGCGACAGGTGGCTACAGGCCTCCGAAACCACGTTGCGAGGATTTGGGCCATGCTCCCTGAGCCCGATATTCCGTTCGGTGACCTTCCGGCGTTGAAAGAATTGAGCTTTTTTGAACCAACCGACCGATTCTTGCAAACCCGTCTCGGCACGATTCAGGCTGTGGTCGAAGCGCTAAAAAGGAGCGCCGCGCGAGAAACGTTGACAAAGAAGGTCGTTTCTAGCCGATATACTGAGGGGTTGGGATCAGTTTCCACGGATGCGCTGGTAAGGCTGGGCGGTGAACTCTCCAGATACGTGGACCTGGTACGCGACGTAACTAGTTCTGGTGGGGAAGCCACCTAACAAGTCCATGCAGACTGGCGGGCGCTATCGTTTTAAGGGAAATGATTGATTTGTGCGCGCCGAGGGCGCGTAAGAACGGCTTAGATGCGCGGGCGACTGAGGGCAGTCGCCCGCAGCTGATGGACGGTGAGTGTTAGACGGCACGGAGCCAGATGCATGAAGTACTCAACCGATGTGCTTGTCCTCATGGTTGTCATGAGTGCTCCCTTGGGTGGTCAAGCGGACTCCCTCCGCGTGCGCTTCATTGGCAACGCCGCGTTCGAACTTACCGACGGACAAACCACGTTGGTCACGGACTTCCCCTACCAATCGGGCGCATTCGGGTACATGACGTACGACGACTCCGTGATGCCGGTCGGTCACGTGACACGTGTCGTGACGCATGGCCACGCGGATCACTTTACCCCAGCGCTGGTCTCGGGGGGCGATTGGCGCGTTATCGGCCCTCCCGACGTTATGCGGTCATTGCCACCGACCCAACGGATATCGGGGACGCGCGAATGGTCCGTCGGGCATTTTGCGGTGACGGCTCAGCCAACACCGCATAGCAATGTCGATCATTTCTCGTATGTGATCGAATGGCGCGGCCACCGATTTTACTTCACCGGGGATACGGAAGACACGGCGGCGTTGGTCGCGGCGGCGGACCTCGACGTGGCCTTCGTGACGCCGTGGTTATGGTGTACGGTCCTGAGGAGCGAACAGTCTGTGTCGGCGAC
>JAZDDC010000675.1:0-4968 GCA_036679565.1 Gemmatimonadota bacterium | reverse complement strand
TGACGCCGTAAATAGAGTCGAGGCCAACGAACTCCGCGTCGAGCGGATCGGCGTCGGCAATCCGAATCCCAAGCACGGCTCTTGTCACATAACCATCGCGAATGAGCTGGTTGGCAACAGAGCGTGCGAGATCGATTGGTACGGCAAAGGAGACGCCATTGTTGCCGCCAGTCTCACTAGCGATTGCGGCGTTCACGCCAATCACTTCACCGGCGATATTCACAAGCGGTCCACCCGAGTTACCCGGGTTGATGGCCGCATCGGTTTGAATGAAATCGTGAATGCTGTAACCGGCCGCGCCCCTGCGGAGGGTGTTGAGAATCCGTCCTTGGCCGGAAACGATACCAGCGGTTACGCTAAAGGAAAACGACTCACCAAGGGGATTGCCGATTGCGAGCGCCCATTCTCCAATTCGCACATTCGCCGATGAGCCGAGCGCCACTGGCGTGAGGTTGTCAGCATCGATCTTGATGACGGCGATATCGGTCAGCGGATCAGCGCCGATGACCGTGGCGTCAAAACTGCGCCGGTCGAGTAGGCGAACGGTTAGTCGATCCGCGCCTTCGACGACGTGGTTGTTGGTGATGATATGCCCTTCTTCCGAGATGATGAAGCCGCTGCCGGACCCACGTCTACGCTGGTTCGGATTTCTGACGGGGTCATCAAAGGGGCCACGCGATGTCGGAGTTGCTCGGCTCTGTGCCCTGATGAAAACGACCGCGGGTCTGACCGTTTCTGCCACCGCGGCAAATGCGTCCCCGAGTTCGCTTGCCGGTCTTGCCTGTGGGATCACGCCTCGTGGTGACTGTGCTAAGGTGGCCGAAGCTCGTTCTTGGGCCTGCGTGATCCGCGGGAAATCCACCGCCGCGGCAAAGCCGATGGCCAGGAGGATGGTTACCGCTACCAGGAAGCCGAACTTGGTCCAATCGCGTGTACGTGTCATGGTTTCACCTCTACCGTTCCCTCTTTTATGAACACTAGCGCCACGACGGGCGCTAAGGTGGTTTTTCACGTGTCGCTTTTTAAACCCCACTAGTATTGAAGCCGTTCCACGAATCGGAGCGGCGGATGCCGCTCCGGCTCGGTTTGTTCCCTACTGCTTTGGCTCGTCGACGATCTCGTAATCTGCTTCGACGACCTCTTCTTCGCCTGCGCCCTCTGCGTCACCGTCGGTTGGGCCGCCTGTGTCTTGGGTTGCCTGTTCCGCTTGCGCAGCATTCTCCTGATAGATCGAAGATCCGGCGGCAGAAAACGCCTGTGTCAGTTCTTCAAGCGCCTTGTCGATCTCGGACGGATCGCCGGACCGATGAGCCTTTCGACCACCTTCGACCGCCGCGTCGAGCCGTTCCTTGACTGATCCGTCGAGTTTGTCTGACCATTCCTTCGAATCTTTCTCGACCTGATACACGAGCGCGTCAAGCCGATTGCGTTTCTCGATCTCTTCGCGACGCGATTTGTCTTCGGACGCGTTTTTCTCGGCGTCCTTCATCATCTTTTCGACCTCGGCATCCGAAAGACCGCTGGATGCCTCGATGCGAATCTTCTGTTCTTTGCCCGTTGCCTTGTCCTTGGCGGAAACATGCAGGATGCCGTTGGCATCGATGTCGAATGTTACCTCGACTTGTGGGATGCCACGCGGCGCGGGTGGTATGCCCGTCAACTGAAACCGCCCTATCGTGCGGTTGCTGGCCGCCATCTCACGTTCGCCCTGTAACACGTGAATCTCGACAACCGTTTGGTTGTCTTCAGCTGTTGAGAAGACCTCCGCCTTCTTGGTCGGAATCGTCGTGTTTCGTGGAATTAACACGGTTGCGACGCCACCCAGGGTCTCAATGCCCAGTGACAACGGAATCACATCGAGTAGCAGAACGTCCTTTACGTCTCCTGCCAGCACGCCGCCTTGAATTGCGGCTCCAATGCCGACCACTTCGTCGGGGTTCACACCCCTGTGAGGCTCTTTGCCGAAGAATTTCTCCACGACCTCCTGGATCTTCGGGATACGAGTCGAACCACCTACGAGAATCACTTCATCAATCTCGCCGGGTTTCAGGCCTGCGTCTTTCAGTGCCTGTTCCATTGGGGGGATCGTTCGCTGAACGAGATCATCGACCAGTTGCTCGAACTTGGCGCGTGTGAGCGTCAGATTCAGGTGTTTTGGTCCCGATTGATCGGCCGTGACAAACGGGAGGTTGATCTCCGATTGCTGTGTGGATGACAACTCCATCTTTGCCTTCTCGGCGGCCTCTTTGAGCCGTTGGAGCGCCATCGGGTCCTTCGACAGGTCAATCCCCTGATCTTTTTTGAACTCATCAACCAACCAGGAGATGACGCGTTGATCGAAATCGTCGCCGCCCAGGTGGGTATCACCATTCGTGCTCTTCACCTCAAACACGCCGTCGGCCAACTCGAGGACCGAGATGTCGTACGTTCCGCCCCCGAGGTCGAAGACCGCGATCTTCTCTTCCTTTTTCTTGTCTAAGCCGTAGGCCAAAGCCGCCGCGGTGGGCTCATTGATAATCCTGAGCACGTCAAGGCCGGCGATCTTACCCGCATCTTTTGTCGCCTGTCGTTGTGCGTCGTTGAAGTACGCGGGGACCGTAATGACCGCTTTCGTTACGGAAAAGCCGAGGTAATCTTCCGCGGTCTGCCGCATCTTTTGCAGGACCATCGCAGATATTTCGGGCGGCGTATATGACTTGCCTTGTACTTCGACGGACGCGAGGTCGTTCTTGCCTGCTTTAATGGTGTAAGGGACCAATGCTTTTTCGCCCTCGATCTCGCCTATTCGGCGACCCATAAATCGTTTGATCGAGAACACCGTGTTGGTCGGATTGGTGACGGCCTGCCGCTTGGCGACTTGACCGACTAGTCGCTCGCCATCCTTGGTGAAGGCGACCACGGAGGGTGTGGTTCGCCCTCCCTCTGAATTTGGAATAACGACCGGATCACCGCCCTCCATCACTGCTACGACGGAGTTCGTGGTTCCCAGGTCGATACCAATGACCTTGTCTGACATTCCCTATCTCCTAGCCCTGTATGAATGGATGCACCAATAGGTTCACAGGTCGCAAAAGCAAGTGATGTACCCGCTTTTTCTGCCATTATGGCAGGATAACTGAAATCACTGGTCGCCGGTGCGCAGTTCGTTGTGCGCACCCGAATGGGCGGAGGATGGTGTGTGGCTGAGGCCGTCGGGCTCAGCCCCGACGGCGAGGCCGAAGTGATGTCGGTGAGCATGGACGACGCGAACGGACTCACCGTCCGAAGAGGTCGATATTGCGGCACCCGGGGGGAGGATGACACCTCCACTGTTACGCCCCTTGCGATCTTGTTGTCTTTGGAACTGTGGCTGATCAAAACGGTGCTCATGATCCCTGTCTCGTTTCCTGACGGCGTTGCCGGCGGGTTATTACGTTTTGTTTATGCGCCGTCTCCTGGTACGGGGCAACCCTACCGCCGAATCCGGTCTCTTCTTAGCCTTCCTACGTGTTCCCGTACAAAGACGACAACCCCACGAATCTGACGCCGGTCGTCACCCTTGCCATCATCGCCATCACGTCGGCAGTTTGGTTGTTTGTGCAGGGTGCGGGCACCGAACCACTCGTTTCCAATTCCGTATGCAATTTAGGGGCGATCCCCGCGCGTGTATTTCAACGGATAGCCCAAGAGATCATGACGCCGGAAGGACCGATCATTCCGTGTCCGGGGGCGGACGGGTTTGCATGGCATACCGTCGTGACATCGATCTTCTTACACGGCGGCTGGTTCCATCTTGCGGGTAACATGTGGTTTCTTTGGGTCTTTGGGAACAACATCGAAGACGCGATGGGTCACGCGCGGTTCGTATTCTTTTACCTTGTCTGCGGCGTGCTTGCCGCGCTTGCGCAGATGATCGTTGACCCGAGTTCGCCCATCCCCCTCGTTGGCGCGTCCGGAGCCATCAGTGGCATCATGGGTGCGTACTTGGTGCTTTATCCGAAAGTTCGGGTGCACACGTTGGTCTGGATTGTGTTCATCTTTCGAGTACAGGTGCCAGCCTATTTCATGCTTTTGTATTGGGCATTCCTTCAGTTGGTTGGATCGCTGCCTTCAATGGGTGGAACAGCGACTGGTGGTGTTGCGTTCTTGGCGCATCTTGGCGGATTCATTGTTGGTGCGGCGCTGATCAAGTTGTTCGCGAAGCCTGAACTCCTCGCTGCGCACACGTCGGAGTATCCGAAAATCGTGTTGGGCGATCGAAGAGATCGCTATTGGCGTTGATGTTCCCTGCCAACTCCGTCCCGCCCGCTGTCTGCGCCCCGCCGCCCGCCGCCCGCTATTCGTCGGACATCGGGTTACCGATTCACCTCACCCGTCGATCGTAACCTCGGGATGGACGTGCGCGACGTTTCCTCATATATCGACTACACCCTGCTTCGTGCGGATGCTGTTGCGGCGGAAATTGATGCGTTGTGTGGTGTTGCCGTTGAAGCGGCGTTCGCGGCGGTGTGTGTGAACGGTGTTTGGGTTGAACGCGCGAGTTCCCTGTTAGCTGGCACGGGTGTGTTGGTGGCGACGGTTGTTGGTTTCCCCTTGGGGGCGGATCCCGTGTCGGTCAAAACGAAACAAACCCGTGACCTCATCCAACGCGGTGCGGACGAGATCGACATGGTAATTTCCCTGGGGCACTTGCTCGAAGGGGACACTGACTATGTCGCCGATGAAATCCGCCATGTTGTCGCGGCAGCCGATGGCCGGCCTGTGAAGACAATCCTCGAGACGGCCGCGCTCAATCGCGAGCAGATCGCCGGTGGTGTAAACGCCGCTCGCGTCGCGGGGGCGCGGTTCGTGAAAACTTCAACTGGCATGCATGCCAGCGGGGGTGCCACGGTCGAGGCGGTGGCGTTGTTGGCCAGCCTTGTCAGTGCGGACATGGGTGTAAAAGCGTCCGGCGGAATCAAGAGTCTCGATGCCGCTCAACGTATGATT
>JAZDDC010000674.1:0-6506 GCA_036679565.1 Gemmatimonadota bacterium | reverse complement strand
GGGTTGATTGTTTTCGATCTCAGCCGTCTCCGCAACGTCGAGAGTCCTCCACTTGAGTTTGACGCGGATACAGTTTATGACGGTATCGCAAGCGCGCACAATCTCGTCATCGATACCGAAGCTGGATTCGCATATCCGGTTGGTGCAAGTGGTGGTGGTGAGACGTGTGGCGGCGGCTTGCACATGGTTGATATTCGAGATCCTGTGAATCCGGCATTCGCAGGTTGTTACACAGACACGGAAGGGCTCATTTACGCGGGTCGCACGCATGATGCGCAGTGTGTAGTGTATCGCGGACCCGACGTCAGTTACCACGGTCAGCAAATTTGCTTCGCGTCAAACGAGACCGCGCTCCGCATCGTCAACGTGACAGAGAAGGGCAACCCCGTTCCCATAGCTGCGGCCACGTATCCCGGACTTTCCTATGTCCATCAAGGTTGGCTCACCGATGACCAACGTTACTTCTATTTAGACGACGAACTGGACGAACTCGTGGGGCAGGCAAATCGCACACGCACGATGATTTGGGACGTTGCTGAACTCGAAGACCTGATTTCGTAGGAGAATACCTTGGCCCCGATGGAGCTACCGACCATAACCTGTATGTGAAAGGCAACCGAATGTATCAAGCCAATTATCAGGCTGGCATGCGGGTTGTCGATATCACCAATCCCAAAGAGCCGGTGGAGATTGGTTTCTTTGACACCACGCCATACGATGGGAATCCTCCCGGGTTCAGTGGCGCGTGGACCGTTTATCCGTTCTTCGAGAGCGGAACGGTAATTGTCACGAGCATGAATGAGGGGCTATTTGTCTTGCGGCCTCGACCCTCCGTTCTCATCCCATAAGGTGCCAGTGTAACACTTGACGAAGCCTGGCGTTGGTGCTGACACCTTAGTGGACAACATCGCTCGTTCTCGCGCATGAAGATGGATACATGGACACTCACGAGAAAACGCGCCTGAATCTATCGACGCGTTTTCTCAATGTGATCGCAGAATTGTCCCTGCCCAACCCGGGGTTTCAGTTGTTAGGCGCCCCACTCCTCGTCCACGCAATAATCGTGTTGATTAAATCCGACGTCAGCGGAGTTCGGTTCCGTGGCATTTGGAGACCTGATCCGCCGGCCTCAACTTGCGTTCCGCGCAGCTTGTGAATGAGATAGCTGGCTTCAGGGTCGCCCGGTTCGATGCGGTCCAGTCCACTTTGCATCGATGGGATACCGACGATGTTGGCGAATGCCACGGCGGCGCTCAAATCCATGCCCTGTGGCGGTGTGGGTCCAATATGGCAACCGGATACGGCGCAATTGGCCGTGAATATCGGCAATACATCCGCCGCAAACGCCGCCGAAGCGACCACGGTGATGCTACCCGTTGCGGTTACGGTGCCATTGGTGGCCGTAATGGTGGCTGTCCCGGCCGCCACCCCGGTCACCAATCCGGTGGCGGCATCGACCGCTGCGATTGCGACGTCCGAGGTTGACCAGGTGATCGTTTCGCCCGTCACCGGGTTGTTGTTTTCGTCGGTGACGGTGGCGGTCATCTGGACCGTTCCGCCCGCCAGGACCGCTGTACTATCCGGTGCCACCGCCAGGGTCAATATCGGTGGTGAAGGCGGCGGTGTAATGACGTCCTCGCCACCACATGAGGTCACGACAACGGCTGTGCCAAGCAACACGAAACTTCTGAACGAAAAACTCTTCACACAAAACCTCCCTAAGAAAGACATCCGGTGTTTTGTCACGGTCTGACCGCGTTTGGTAACCCGACCGGGGCTTTTGTTGCCAGTTCGCTACCGCATACTACAACCTCACAAGGTCGCTCTTTGTGCCTGGCAATGCCTGTGATCCACGTCCGGTCTGGTTCAGTTGACGGGTTTGGAATTCCAGCTACGTTCCCATCGATATTTGCCCGGGCGGTTGTTTCCGGGCGTTTCAGCAAGACCTTTGGGGGCCAAGACAAACCGTGAAGCATCTACCTAAAGTACTATCCGCCTTGGTCTTCGCCATGTTTGCCCCGAGTCCCATTGCGCTGATGGCCCAGGACACAGGATGGACATGGGCGGATGCAGCCGAGCTCAGTTTTGTCTGGACCGCGGGGAATGCCTCCACCAATACCTTGGGGTTGAAGAATACGCTGAGCGCCGAGGGCGGAAAGTCGAAGCTGTCGTTCGAGGTAGGCGGGATTCGGACGCAGTCAGCCATCGAAACCCGTATCGCAAACGGGACCACGGCGAACTTTACCGTCACCGAAACCTCAGTAAGCCAAGTGATGGCGGAAAGCTATTTCGCAAAGGGACGCTACGATATCGCTATTAATGAATCGGCATACTGGTTTGCGGGTTCCGATTGGAGCCGGAACACTTTCTCTGGAATCGACAGTCGGTTCACTCTTGTTTCCGGTTTGGGTCGACAATGGTCAGACACCGATGACTTTAAATTCCAAACGGATTTAGGTGGCACCTATACCGTGCAGGACAACGTCGCGGTTGGCCCAACCGATAGCTTTGGTGGTGTCCGATTTACATACGACCTTAAAAAATCCGTTACGGACAACTCGACGTTCACGAGCAAACTTATCGTCGATGAGAACCTCAAAAACACGGACGATATCAGGGGAGATTGGACGAACTCACTGACGGTCGCGATGAGTTCTCGGTTGGCCCTAAAGACAAGCGCACAGATCTTGTTTGACAATCAGCCTTCTTTTCTAGACATCCCCTTGCTGGAAGGTGGCGCGGATCTCGGTAATACGGTTCTTTCCGAGTTGGAAAAGATAGACAGCGTTTTCACGGTTGCACTTGTTGTCGCTTTTTAACACCCGTGACATGCTTCGGACTTCGCTCCCTGAGACTCGTTGTTACAATGTGACAGGCGTCACCGTAGCGTGGGTACGGCAGTTACAAATTGCCCGTCCTGGCTGGGACAACATGACAAGCTCTCGACACGTTTATTCCGGCATAAAGCGTTGCTGGCGAACTAGTTATACTAAAAGTAGAAAAATACGTCGCGATACTAGTCATTAAATGTCGTTTGGCATACTCCCTGCCCCCTGAGGGCAGTGGTCAGCTTGCCAAACCCGTTCACATATTTACCAGGACCGGAGGGAGATCAACCGGGATGAGTGGTGTCCTTGGAATTTTTGGTGTCGATCGACTACCGTCGAATCAGCAAGTTCGACGCATGCTGAACGCGATGAGTGACCGGGGCTCTGATACACAAGGTTTGTGGCGAAATCACTCCTCCGTGTTGGGGATCACCCGACATCCGTGGGAAACCGAAGCTGAGTTCAGCGGTCATGTTACCGTCGTCGAAACCGATGGGTTTGTGGTTGCCGCTGACGCGACGCTCTACTACACCGACGACCTCAAACGCAAGCTCGCCGCCGCGGGTTTGCCCGTTGAGTCAGATACTCCGAGTCGCTTGATCCTCGCCGCGTTTCGCGCGTGGGGTGCCGATTGCGTTGAGCATCTCGAAGGTGATTTCGCGTTCGTCGTGTTGGATCGTCGTTCGAACGACTTTCTTTGCGCACGTGATTTTGCGGGTGCCCGCCCCTTGTACCACACGCAATTGGGTGGTGCCACGGTCGTTGCATCAAGTGTGGGCGCCATTCTGTCACATCCCGATTGCCGTCGAGACTTAGACTACGCCGCAATTGCCGAGGCTGCCGCTGGACTCCATAGCTCGGCAAGTCTGGCGACCTGTTACCGCGGTTTGAACACTGTCCCAGCGGGCCACGTACTCAAAGGCCGATCGGATGGAAGTACTGTCTTGACACGTTACTGGCGCCCGTCAATCCGGTCAGGCCATGAGAGTTTGCGGTCCGCGTCCGAACAACTCCGAGAAATGTTGTGTTCAGCCGTAGAAGAACGCATGCCGTCTGCAAGTCGTGCCGCACTCGGTTTGAATGGTGATTGGCCGTCTTACGCGGCATTTGGACTTGGCCAACACGTACTATCGAGGAACGGAACGGACCCAGGTAGGCTCGTGCCGGTATCGATCCCATCGGGAAACGGTGGTAAGTCCGCCAAGAAGACTGCCGCGCATTGGAATACGGCCATCCATTGGATTGACAAGGATACCGCACTCACGCTCGAGGATCCAACGAGCCAGCACGATCCCCTCGTTTTGGGTTTCGAAAGCCATACCAGTGCACTGACTCGCGCATGTCGTACGACCGGTGCACGTGTCATGATCGATGGTGTCGGTGGTGACCGTTTGTTCGTGGGGTCCGCCATTTTGTTGGCTGACTATCTCTCCAGAGGTCGGTGGATCAATCTCATGCGGCATCGCGGTGTTGCCGGACACGGCGTTCGCGACTTCCTCCGCTGGTCATTGCATCCGTACTTGCCGGTTAGTCCCAGGGAAGGCTTCTGGTTTCGTCGGCGCGATAGCGTGCGGCACTATCTTGCGGATCGCATTCCCGATTGGATTGATCGACGATTTGCGCGGAAACATCAGCTGGGAGACCGCGCCCGTTACCGTGCTATTCGTCCCGTTGGGACCACCCATGCAGCGTACGAGTTACTGTGGACGTTAACGACGCCGGCTAACGGCCGCCTCTTCAGCGCCATTCATACACTTGGTTTGGCCAACGGTATCGAAGTCCGCTTCCCACTGTTCGACCGACGTATCGTCGAATTCATGACTGGTCGACCACCAATCGATAGGGCCGATGCGGGGCGTGTTTTGCGACATGCGTTGCGTGGCTTGTTACCGGCCGAAGCACCGCGTCCGGAAATGTTTGGCCCGGCCGCACCGTCGCGATACGTGCAACGGGTGCTCAACTATGGAATATCAACCGTGCTGCAAGACCCCAACGGAATGGAATTGACACGCGCGGGAATTGTGCGGCCCAACTCCTTGGAGACGGCAGTCCGTAAATATCGGCGTCGTGGCAATGAAAAGTTAGCGCTCTCTTTGTATCGCACGATACAAACGGAACTTTGGCTCCGTGCAAAAACTCGCCCGGAAGATGACACGACAGTTCTCGAAGTGAAGGATCGCAGAAAACAGCGACAACGACCGGTGCGGCCTAGCCGACCGCGTTTACAAGTCGTTGGATCATGACGTTGGCGCTTGATTAACCAGTATTCCGCATTCCGGCCGCAATACCGTTGACGGTGATCAACAACGCATCCAAGAGATCCTTGTCCGCACCACTCATACGGAGTCGTCGCAACAATTCGACTTGCACCAGATTGATCGGATCGACGTAAGGGTTCCGAACCTCAATCGAGCGTTCCAAAACTGGGTTGTGCTCCAGTAACCAACGGTGGCCCGTCACGGCGAGCACGGCGTTGACTGCACGACTGAGTTTGTGTCGCAATTCCTCGCCAAATGGTGCAAGCGTCTCGGTGACCAGGATGGCGTCGTACGTTGCCGCTACATCCGGGGATGCCTTAGCTAGCACCATCTCGATGAGGTCAAGTGTCGATCGGAAAAAAGGCCATTCATCGTACATATCCCGCAACTGGTGTGTGCGGCCTTCATCAATACTCGTTTCAATAGCTTCTTCCACGCCGAGCCATGCCGGAAGCATGAGCCGCGTCTGGGTCCATGCAAATACCCAGGGGATGGCGCGGAGCGACATCACGCCACTACCGGATGCTCGTCGTTGCGGTCTGCTTCCAATTTTCAGTTCACCCAACTCGGCTTCGGGCGTTGCGCTGCGAAAGTAGTCTGGAAACACTGCCGCGTCGTAGACGATGTCACGGAATGCTTTCCTCGATACGCCTGCAAGCACGTCCATTCGCTCCCGCCACGCCTTTTTGGGTTTTTTGTCGGGTTTGAGTGTCGCGGTGAGCGTTGCCGTCGTGTACACCTCGAGTGTACGCAGTGCGATTTCTGGGAGCCCGAACTTAAAGTCGATTGTTTCGCCCTGCTCAGTAACGCGAATCGATCCGTTAATGGATCCCGGCGGTTGCGATTGGAACGCAAGCTCAATAGGACCACCCCCGCGACCAACGGTTCCGCCACGTCCATGAAACAATGTGAGATGTACGTTTGCCTTCTTGCACGTGGCAACCATCTCTTCCTGACCGCGAAAAAGAGCCCACGCCGCCGCAAGTCGGCCGCCGTCTTTTGCTGAGTCCGAATATCCGATCATCACCTCTTGTCGGTCGTTGATTTTTTCGCGGTATTCGGGAATCGACAACAACTGTGTGAGTGAGGCGGATGCGTTTTGTAGGTCGGATACCGTTTCGAAGAGTGGCACAACACGCAATGATGGGCGTATACCGGCGGCTAGCTGCAAAACCTGCACGACGAGCACGTCTGATGGTTGTGACGCCATAGAGATGACATATGCGCCAAGAGATCCCGGAGGAAGTTTTGCAGCGGAATTGAAGACGTCCAGAACTTCCCGGGTATCTCCATCATATTCCAGGACCGACGTTACGACCGGTGCTAACGTGCGCCCACCCTCGCGTATCGCTTCGCACAGAAAAGCAACTCGTCGGTCTTCGTCCCAGCTTTGGTAGGAGCCAAAGCCCAGGGAGCGTGT
>JAZDDC010000673.1:0-5212 GCA_036679565.1 Gemmatimonadota bacterium | reverse complement strand
GCGATGAACTTCGTTCATTCGTTACCCGCTACATCGCTGAATACGGCGTACCTGTCGTGCAAGAGTACATCTCTGATGTGGTGGAAGCGGGTGACAAGCGGATCAATATCATTTGGTTTGAACCAGTATCAGCAGTCGTGACCCTTCCCGCTCCGGGATCGTTCATCTGCCATGAGGCTGCCGGTGGGTCGGCGCACCCGGCAATCGTCACCGATCGAGATCAAGAAATCATCGATGCCGTTACACCGTTCTTGCGAGACAACGGCATTTTTTGGGCAGCCCTCGATATTATCGGACCGTATCTCGGCGAGATAAATCTGCTCACACCTGCCATGGTGCTGCGGGCCGATCGGGCACACGGCAATACCAGAGGTGCAGATGCCATCGTACGGGCACTCCGAAACCACATGCAGGTAAACACGCTGTCATGAACCCCGTCCACGTTGGCGCTGGTGTTCGATCCTGGCCGGGATTGGACGATACGTTTCGGGAAACAACAGCCGAGTTGTCTAACGCGGCCACGGTTCGGTTCCGAACCCACGTAGCGGAGACCCTGCACGACATTCGGGGTAAACCTTGTTCGGTGGGGCAACCGGTGCTCATCAAGCCGGAGTACGGACGCAAGTTGGTGCGGTTTGCGAAGGCATATCATAACGCTGTCGAAACCATCGTTCGGGCTTGGTCAACCGATGACGCCGTGCGCCGCATGTTATCGGCACCGACGTCGCTGCAACACGACATGGAGCTGGACTACAACGCGGCAAACAACCATATCCACCTATGCCGCCTGGACCTTCACTTAGACCCGGCTGGCGGTTTCCAAGTACTCGAAACGAACGCGAACTGCCCGGGTGCACTGATGTCGTCAGGTCATGCTGGCGCGTTGTGGAGAGAGTTTCTCTCGCCCTTGGGTATGCCGATTCCAGCGCCGCTGGATCACGAGCTGACCGGCTGGATGGCACGTTGGTTCATTGAACTCGCAACTATCGAGACCGGGTCACCACCTGACTTCGTCGCGCTACTGCGGGAATCGGGCGGCAACCGTCTCGAACTTCCCGGTCTTGCATCCGAGCTAAAACGTGCCGGGATCGATGCATTGGAAATGGACCCACGCACGGTCAAACAAACACCAACTGGCGAAGCCATCGTTAACGGACAACGTATTCGTCACGGTTACCTTAAGCTCGGCATCAAAAGGTTTGCGCGAATGCGTGTTGACATAGATCCATTTATGTCAGCCGTGCGCCGTCGCACAATCTTTGTACAAAACGGACTCCACGGTCGGTTTGTAGGTGACAATAAACTCTGTCTGGCCATCTTATCGGACCCCACCTTCCGGTACTTATTCCCCGACAAAATCCTCGACGCAATTGGCGATCACATACCCTGGTCACGTGGTCTCGCCCACTGTGTTGACGCAGATATCAAACACATCCGACGAAACAGATCGGCGTTCGTACTAAAACGCCCTTTTGATACACGGGGGAGGGGTGTCATTGTGGGGCGTGGTGTGGCAACGGATTCTGCGTGGGCAGACGCCGTTGAACGGGCACGCCGAGCCGGATGGCTCGTCCAACAGTTCGTCGAAACTACGGAGTTGGAAACAGATCCGTTTGGCAACGATACACGGCGCCACGATCTGAGTCTTGGTTTGATTAACGGCAAATTATCAGGGGCCTTCGCACGAAGTGGCAACGATTTACGTTTGAACCTAGCGCGATCGGGTAGGTTGCACCCCGTTTTCATTGAGTTGTGACGATCAGCGGCTTGTCGTTCGCCTCAATTCGTCAAACCAATTCTGTACCCAGATCAATTCACCTTCGCCAAGAGTTTCCAGCTTGACCAATAGGAACCGTTGGTCGTCATGAGATACGTCGTACGCTCCGTGAAATGCGTTGCTACGGTATTGGCTTGCTGATAACAGGACCTGAGGGGTTCCGTACGTGAAGCTCGCATTCCCCGAGTAGGTGACCGTGACGATAGCCCCGGCGGCATCACGATAGAACAACTCGGCACCATTGCGCGCCCACTTTGGCTCGGTCCCACCGGTCGAGGAAACTTGCCACCGTAATGATGTCGCGTCGGGGAACGGTTGCACGTAAATCTCTCGCCTCCCCGATTCATCAGAGGAATACGCCAGCCACCGACCGTCGGTTGAGATGGCTGGTGTCACCTCTGAAGCCGGTGTTGCAACAAGCTCCCGCGTGGAACCGGCAACCTCAGGTTGAAGCGCAAGAATATCACCATTGCCGGATGCTTCGCCATCAGTCCGATAGACCAACCAATTGCCGTCAGGCGACCATAGGCCCTCGAACACGGCACGCGGCTCTTCGGTTATAAGCAACGTCGCTTCGGATCCGTCGATGGGTTTGGCGTACAACCGGCTCACACCATCACGATCAGAAATGAACGTCAGCGAATTACCATCGGGCGAAAACGTTTGGTGCCAGTTGAGTGAGCCCTGAAACGTGAATCGGGAAAAAGCGCCACCGCTCACGCGCTTCAGCCAAATATCTTCTGGACCATCGGTGCGTACCAAACTTGCCGCAATCCAATCACCGTCGCTCGACAACGCCACATCGTTGATAACACCGGGTTCACCAAGTTGAAGTGCGGAACTAGTTCCGTTGCGATCAACCCAGTATAATTCGCGACGTAAGAAGTCGCCCGTGCCATAGAGCAACGTTCCTGCCTGTGATACCGCGATATCCGCTGCTCCCCCGACTTTCACCCGCACCCCCGCCAAGACCTCTTGGGCGGGACCGATCATTTCCAAACGATCCGCATCGAAAGCCGTAGCAAGCGTGACACCGTCATCACGCACGTACACGACATGACCGGTGTTCAGGTAACGTGCATACACTCCCTGAGCAAAAACACGCACATCGCCTGTCTCAAAATCTGCGACGCCGACCATGTATTCGGTCTGGTCACCGATCGCCTGCGGTATGACGGTCACCAATGCACCGTTGCCCTTTGGTAGGACATCGGCCCACGCATGAACACGATCACGTCGCGACGGGTCGAGCTGCGTCACAAGTCCCAGTTCGCCACCGGTGGCCGGCACGCGCGCCAGCCCATTGGTCGTCGCAACATAGAGGTATCCGTCGTCACCCCAGTCCAAGCTGCCGCCATACAATTCATGTTCGATCAAACCGGAATCTGCGACTGTTCTGTCGAGACTGCCGCTGAGATCCAAGATTTTTAATTCCAAACTACTTGTGAGGAATGCGATGGAAGAGCCATCAGGCGAGTAGGTTGGACAGCAGGATTCTGCTGTGTTTCGAAGCGGACTCGCATCTAACCGATCAAACGAACGTTCCCAGAGTTGCACACCACCCGCACGTGGTCCGACGTACACCACCCGGGTCCCGTCGGGCGACAGCGCGAAAGCGGGACCCGCCTCCGTGGACATCAGCTCCTGACCACCGGGACGCATTACGCTGAATTTGACCAGCGGGTGCGCCACAACCTCCGTGGGTGTCCGTGTGCCAAACCACAGAGCCACGGCGGCGACAACGACACCAGCTCCCGCCAGCGACATCCACGGTACACGTGGGACACCGGAGTTTGCCCGTGTGGCCGCGGGAATACCCGTCGGCAACGTGAAGTTCGGGTTGGTCAGCGCAGTCGCAAAGGCCGCTGCGTCGGCAAACCGATCTGCCGGGCTCTTCGCCAAGGCTTTCCGCAATGCCGCGTCAACGTATGTCGGCACGAGGCTACGCGTTCGCGTAACGGGTGTAGGTTCTTCCGAAAGAATCTTGGCGATGATCCCTTGAACGGTACTCGCGCTGTGCGGGGGGTCGCCGACCAACATCTCATAGACCAACGCGGCCAACGAGTAGACGTCGCTTCGAGCATCAATCTCACGCTCACCCGTCGCCTGCTCCGGACTCATGTAGTGCGGTGTCCCCAAGGACAGACCCGTTTCGGTCATGCGGCTTCCACCGGCATGCGATATCGCCAGGGCGATACCGAAATCTGCCACCAACGCCTGACCCGCCTGCAGCAGAATGTTTTCGGGTTTGATATCGCGATGTATGATGTCACGCTCGTGCGCAAACTGAAGCGCCGCTGCAATCGACTTCGCTATTTCAATTGTCTCCTCGAGACTCAATTGCTTTTCGCGATTCAGTTTTTCACGGAGAGACTCACCTTCAATGTAGGGCATCACATAATAGAGGAAGCGGTCAGCCGCGCCGGAGTCATACAGCGGAAGAATATTCGGGTGTTGTAAGTTGGCGGTGACCTCGATTTCTTGGAGGAACCTTTCCCCCCCGATAATCGCCGCAAGCTCTGGCTTCAACACTTTGACGGCAACTTTCCGTCGGTGTTTCACATCCTCAGCAAGGTACACGGTGGCCATGCCGCCCGTGCCCAACTCCCTTTCGAGACGGTAACGGTCGGCCAGCACGGTCGGCAGTGGTGTCGTCGCACCCGTCATCTGATGCGGCAATCTGGTAGGTCCTGGGAAAAACTAGGTATCATCTCGCGACGTCAACTCCGCTGTTACAAACAAGTTACGGGTCTGGTGCAATGTCGGCAAAGATAAGCTCAGCATGCGGCTTGGGCCACACGGCGCCGGTTATTTTATAGGTCACTTGACTCATGGTTAACCGACCTATAATATCAGCCGCATAAACCCCCGTCACGCGCACCTCACACAGACATACCCGATCGATGCGGTAATGATGACGATAAGAGACATCACCACCTTCATTCCCCTGCCGCCCAGGGATTATCTGGTGCTGTTTGCACTCACGGGGGGAGAGCGTCACGGCTACGGTCTGGTCAAAGACGTGGAATCCCTGACCAACGGACTCGTGCAACTGGATCCGTCCAATCTCTATCGCTCGATAAAGCGGCTGATTGACGATGGCCTAGTTGCCGAGTACAAACGAAAAAAAGTCCCGGGAGCCGGTGACGAACGGCGAAGATTTTACACCATCACGCCATTCGGGAGACGAGTCGTCTCTGCGGAGGCCGAACGGTTCGCCGACCTGGCTGACGCGGCCCGCGCCCGCCGACTCATTCCATCCTGATGCGTTCGTGACCAATCCTCGCATAGGTCGTGGGCAAAGCGCGGCCGAATGGTTGTATGGCGTATTGCTGTTCCTATTGCCACCCGAACTTCGACGCCGGTACGGCACGGACGCTCGGGAACTATTCCGTGACCTCACCGTCGAGGCGTTAAAAAACGGAGGCACCCCGT
>JAZDDC010000672.1:0-2128 GCA_036679565.1 Gemmatimonadota bacterium | reverse complement strand
GGTGGCGCGCGACGCCTTTGGCAACCAACTATCCACCGGCGGTTCGGCGGTGGTTGTGTTCGTCACCGGAGTCAATCTGGGCAACTTCAATGCGACCGATGTCGGTAACGGTACGTACACCATCACCTATTCACCAACGGCGGTTGGCTCGGACGACCTCGCGGCAACCATCGGCGGTGCCGCCGTTGGAGGTGGCCCATACACCACCATTGTCGTGGCTGGCGCTGCCAATGCGTTGCAAACCACGGCGGTGGTGCCCGCGGCAGGAGCGGTGGGTTCGGCTACCAGTATCACAGTGACGGCGAGGGACGCAAACGGAAATCCACGTACGACCGGTGGTGACACGGTGGTTGTAAACGTGACCGGGGCCAACACAGCAACCCCCACCGTCACGGACAACGGCGACGGCACTTACAGCACATCATATACGCCGACGGCTGCGGGGACCGACAACATCGCGATCACACTCAACGCCGCTGCGATCAGTGGCAGCCCGTTCACAAGTGAGGTCGGTGCCGGTACAGCCGATCCCGCACAGTCCACCGCGACAGTGCCGGCCGGAACCGTTGGTGTGGCAACCGCGATCGTCGTGCAGGCCGTGGATGGAACGGGAACACCTCTAGGCACCGGCGGCGAGATCGCTCGCCCATCAGCGGCAGTCCGTACTCGAGCATCGTTGCCACGGGCGGACCCAGCGCGGCAAACAGCTATGCCATCGTACCGCACGGAACGATTGGAACACCGACGGACGTCTTGGTTCAAGCACGTGATGCCGGTAATAATAACGTTACCACGGGCGGTGCCGCGGTCGTGGTAACCGTGACCGGAGCAAACCCCGGTGTGCTGGTTGTAACAGACAACGCCGATGGGACGTATTCGGCGAGCTATACACCCACCGCAAACGGCGCCGACGACATCGAGATCACACTTGGTGGCACGGGGATCAGTGGCAGCTTGTACGCGAGTGATGTCTCAGCGGTGACGGCCTTGACCACCAAGATCTCCTTCGAGAGCGACAAAGACACCGGAGTGTTCAACACGGACGTCTTCATCATAAACGAAGACGGAACCGGGATGGAAAACCTGACGAACAACCCGAACTTCTCCGACGAACGGCCCGCCATCTCGCCGGACGGGACCAAGATCGCGTTCACCAGCACTCGGGACGGGGACTATGACATCTATGTCATGAACTCGAACGGCTCCGGGGTCGTCCAACTCACAAACGTTGCTGGTCGAGATCGACTCCCCGTTTGGTCACCAGACGGTACGGAGATTCTGTTCCTTTCAGAACGCAACGGAAGCTCGGACATCTTCGTGATGAACCCCGATGGCACCGGGCAGACGGATTTGAGTGACAACAATATCGATGATTTCCAACCCGACTGGTCTCCGGACGGATCACAAATCGTGTTTTACAATGGTTTCGATATTTGGACCATGAACGCAGACGGTACCGGGCGAACGAACATCACCAATAGCCCGTTGGCGACCGATTTCGAGGCTTCTTGGGGACTCGGCGGGATTGCCTTCGTTACCGACCGCGACGGTGTGGCGGGTGGAGCGCTGGAGGTTTACAAGATTCAACCGGATGGCACTGGCCTCACCCGTCTCACCAACGATCTGACATTCGATTACATCCCGGAGTGGTCCGCGGACGGAACGCGGATCGTTTTCATCTCGAGCCGCGATGGTGGCTCGTTCGGTGGCGAGATCTACATCATGAACGCGGACGGGACGAGTCCAACTCGGATAACGGTCGATACCGGCGCCGAGTGGGCCCCGAAGTTCAAACCGTAACAGTCCAACCTTGGTAATGGCGTTAGCGCGACCGCGTGGGATTCGTCTCACGTGGTCGTTTCATTTTGCAATGCATCGTGACGGCAATCACCAAAACCAGCGAGGTACCGGGCATGGACATTGCCTTCTTTGAGTCATCCCCCATGGGCTAGTCCCCTCGCATACCACGTTCGGCCCCTGCCGTTGCACGGAGAAAATTGATGCAGAAGTTGCGTGTTAGAATACGATCCGCGTTGACCCTCCTAATCGTCCCCCTCATCGCAACATGTGGCGGCGATCCTACAGCAATCGGCGACATCATCGCGTCGATCTCGGTGACCCCAGGAAA
>JAZDDC010000671.1:0-4796 GCA_036679565.1 Gemmatimonadota bacterium | reverse complement strand
GGCGTCTGCCTCCAAATCAAATAGCGGGTAGCGGGCAGCTCAAAATCCCTTGCCCCCGCTCCATCCAGGTGAGATTATCTCGCCCTGCCAGACGTGCCCCAAAAGCGCCAATGGATTTTGACAATGGATTTTGACAACGGATTTTGACAAGGGATTTTGAATGTCCTACATCAAATCATCGACCATCTTACCCGAGATAACTCCCCGCGCCGTCATACTCGGCGTCGTGTTATCGGTGGTACTCGCGGGCGCGAACGCGTACCTCGGGCTGTTCGCCGGCATCACCGTTTCCGCCTCCATTCCAGCGGCGGTGATCTCTATGGCAATCCTGAGGTTGTTGGGGAATTCCAATATCCTCGAAAACAACATCGTGCAAACCGCCGCTTCAGCGGGAGAAAGCCTTGCGGCCGGTGTCATTTTCACGATCCCGGCGCTCATTATCCTGAATACGTGGACGGCATTTAACTACTGGGAAGTGACGATGATCGCCGGTCTCGGTGGTGTCTTGGGTGTGCTGTTTACGATTCCACTCAGACGTGCGTTCATCGTGGATAACCCCCTTCGATATCCCGAAGGCGTTGCCACAGCCGAGGTGTTGAAGGTCGGCGAAAGCACGGATGGAGGCATCAAATACCTCGCATGGGCCGGTGCAATCGGTGCGCTCTTCAAACTCGGTGATACCGGTTTCCGGCTGTGGGGGGGGGTCCTGGAGCAGGCACGGTACATTGGCGGTTCCATTGCGTATGTGGGTACGAATCTCTCTCCCGCGTTGGTTAGCGTGGGGTACATCGTCGGTCTCAACATCGCCGTCCTGATTTTTCTCGGCGGTGCCATCAACTGGTTTATTGCGATTCCCATTCTCGCGTTGGTGGAAGGCATACCGGCGGGAGCCACCGACGCCGTCGATGCCGCTCAACAGATATGGTCCACAAAAACCCGCTACATGGGCGTTGGTGCAATGGTTGTCGGTGGGGCATGGGCGTTGATCAACGTGCGCAAAAGTATCGTTGGCGGAATCAAGTCCGGAATGGATGCGTATCGTCGCGCACGAGAGCCGGGAACGGAGGCGGTCGATCGCACAGAGCAAGACACACCGATGCAGTGGGTAGGTATCGCACTGGTCGTAGCGTCCGTTCCCCTCTTCTTCGTTTTCAACTTCGCCACCGGTAGTCTGACAATATCGCTGGTCATGTCAGTCCTGATGTTGGTGGCCGGTTTCCTGTTCAGCGCTGTCGCCGGTTATATGTCGGGACTTGTGGGGTCGTCCAACAATCCTATCTCTGGCGTAACGATCGCAACCATCCTCACGTCCGCGTTGTTGCTCTTGGCACTCGGCACCGACAGCGCTATTGGTCCGGCTGCCGCGATCTTCATTGGCGCCGTTGTCGCGTGCGCCGCCGCTATTGCCGGCGACAACATGCAGGATCTAAAGGCCGGGAGGATCCTCGGCGCAACACCATACAAACAGCAGATCATGCAAGGTGTCGGTGTTATCGCGGCGGCCTTCGTCATGGCCCCCGTGTTGACACTGCTCCTGGAGGCGTACGGCATCGGTGTCCCCACCGCCGCCCATCCGGAACCCCTCGCCGCGCCGCAGGCGACTCTCATGGCGGCCGTAGCCGGCGGTGTCTTTGGCGGGGGTCTGCCTTGGACGATGGTGACGGTCGGTATGGGGATCGCCGTGGCAATTATCTCCGCGGATGTCGTGTTGGAAAAACGAGGCAGCAATTTCCGTATGCCCGTCCTGGCCGTGGCAATCGGTATATACCTTCCGCTCGAACTCGACGTTGCAATTTTCCTCGGCGGCATCATCGCCTGGGCAGCCGAACGGTTCTACCGCAGCCGGGGCATCCGGACATCAACAGAACTGCAGGGAGCGAAAACCACGGGAGATCGGAACGGATTACTGTTTGCGGCGGGGCTGATCACGGGAGAAGCACTGCTCGGAATTTTGTTAGCCATTCCGATCGTGATCGTCGGCAGATCGGATGCCCTCGCGTTTTTCGGTACACACACCGGCACACTGCCTGGCGTTATCTTGCTCGGCGTTGTGATGTTCGCCTTGTACCGGGTAGTCGTGTCGCCCGCGTCCAAAAGTCCGTAAGACACTGAGATACCCGTCAATGCGCTGAAGCACGTCCGAGCAGCTCACGTAGTTGCTGCTCGGACAAGCCGTTCAGCGCATTGTCGTCCAATGGGTGTCCGAGGTACCGTCGCACGCCAGTTGTATCGAGACACGTGAATTGCAGGACTGGTTGATGAACACGTTTGTTCAGGTAACCCGAAGTCTGTCCGTGACTGATTATTTCGGCTTGCCATTGCCGTTGATCCGCGTCGTAAAACGTTTTCATCGTGTGAATTCTAAACAGTAAAACTCTTTAACGCGCGTTTGGCGCCCTGGCCTCCGATAGGACAACAGGTATGGAAACCGACTCCCTCAAATTTCTCAAAAAGCTTTTAGACACACCCGGTCCGTCCGGTTTCGAAGTGGCGCCGGCGCGTGTGTGGCGAGAAAGAGCGGAGACGTTTGCGGATCGCGTAACCGTTGACGTTGGCGGAAATTCGGTGGCGGCTCTCAACGCAGACGCGCAACCTCGTGTGATGTTCGCCGGCCACATCGACGAGATCGGTTTGATGATTCATCACATTGACGACGATGGGTTCCTGTTTTTCTCGCCCATCGGCGGATGGGATTCGCAAGTTCTCGTCGGGCAACGTGTTGTCATTGCGACGAAAGCCGGTCCGGTCAGAGGCGTTATTGGCAAAAAAGCCATTCATCTGATGAAGCCGGAGGATCAAACTAAAGTTTCGAAAATCTCGGATCTGTGGATCGATATCGGCGTGTCGTCACGGGACGAGGCACAGGAACGCGTGCAGATAGGCGATCCCGCCGTCGTTGATGGATCAAGTCTGTCCCTACCCGGCAACCGGATAGCCTCCCGCAGCATCGATAATCGGATTGGAGCGTTCGTCGTGCTTGAAGCCCTGCGTCTGCTATCCCAGAATCGTCCAGATGTCGGCGCGTTCGCAGTCGCCACCTCCCGCGAGGAGATTGCCTGGACGGGCGGCGGAGCCAAAACAAGTGCAACTACTCTCGAACCGCTCGTTGCCCTGGTGGTAGACGTCACCCACGCAACGGACTATCCGGGTGTCGAGAAAAAGGAGGTCGGAGATTACAAGCTGGGTGGAGGTCCCGTACTGTCGAGAGGCTCAGCCGTGAACCCGCTCGTTTTTGACTTACTCGTCGAGACGGCTCGCGCCGAAGGAATCGCGTACAGCGTACAGGCAGCTCCTAAACACACCGGAACCGATGCTGACGCCATCCACACGGCGTACCGAGGAATCGCCACGGGCCTCGTATCCGTTCCAAATCGCTACATGCACAGTCCGAACGAAATCGTCGACTTGGCGGACTTAGAAGCAACAGCCCAACTGTTCGCCGCATTTACGCGGGCCGTCACCAAGGAGATGGATTTCGTCCCGCGATAGCTTTTGCTTTAGATGGGCGCGGCACACCACCCAGGTTCAACCCCTGTTAAATTCCTACCATGAACAGATACAAGCTGAAGCTTTCAACTACCGCTCTCGCAATTGGTATCGGTTCCGCCGGGTGTAACGGTACCATACAGCGGGCCACCACCATTCCCGCTTCGGCCGAGCGCATTCGCGCCGATGTCGAATACCTGGCCGCCGACCGAATGGAAGGCCGTGGTGTGTCCACAGCCGGGCTCGACTCAGCGGCAGCTTGGCTCGCGTTACAGTTTGAGGACGCCGGGCTTCAGCCGACACAGGACGGCGGATTCCTCCAGGGGTTCACCATCGACTCCACCGCTCCGGCTGCGGCTCGTTCGGGATTCGGCGGCGCGCGAGTCACGAACGTGGTCGGTCGTCTTCCCGGAGCCGGCGAACTGGCGTCACAGGCACTGATCGTTGGGGCTCATTATGACCATCTCGGTTTGGGAGGTGGCGGCAGCCTGGATCCGGACAGCACGGGCGTCATCCATAACGGAGCCGACGACAACGCCTCCGGCACTGCCACCATGATGGAAATCGCGCGACTGCTTGATGCCCGCGGGGTTTCGTCAAATCAACGGACAATTGTTTTCGTCGCGTTCACCGCGGAAGAACTTGGGCTCATCGGTTCGGCATACTACGTGGAGAACCCCGTCACACCGAATGATTCGGCTATCGCAATGCTCAATCTCGATATGGTGGGCCGTCTGCGGGACGACAAACTTGCTGCATTCGGAGCCGAGACAGCGACGGAGTTTCCCGCGCTATTGGCACTTCTTCACGGGGACACATTCCGAATACCATCGCACCAGTGACGATGCGCACACCATCAACGCCGATGGCGCGGCCAAGGTCGCCCATTTCATCACAGACCTCGCATTAACGCTGGCGCGAACATCGGAGACACTTGAATTTAACGAGGCACCGCCTCCCCCTACCATCACCTCCTCGGGTTCGCGCCCATGGCTCGGTACGATTCCGGACATGACGTCGTCACCGGGTGGCGTCCTCTTGAGTGGTGTAACGGCTGGCAGCCCGGCCGACGAAGCGGGCATGCAACAGGGAGACATTCTGATTCAGCTTGGAGATCATGAGGTGGGAGATCTCTTCGAGATGACAAACGCGTTAGGCAATTACAAACCGGGTGACACCATTGCAATCGTTGTGCGCCGCGGCGAGGAAGTCGTCGAACTCACCGGTACCCTGCGGAGACGAGGTGGGTGAGTCTGTTCTACGAGCACAACCCTTAGTCAAACGTCTGCATGGCGCATTCTGCCGAGACG
>JAZDDC010000670.1:0-2025 GCA_036679565.1 Gemmatimonadota bacterium | reverse complement strand
GTCGAAGAGTTCCGGCAAACTTACGACGAATGGTGTTTGACTCGATGGACGCGACAGGATACTCGCCGGTGTCGAAGTCGCTCGCCCAACCCCCTTCGTCGCGTTGCGTGCACGTACTGGTGCTGGTGATCGCGGCCAGCGCGATAAACCAATGCACTGTTCGCGTTGTACACTGTCGTAAATGAGGAACATCAAGGCGACACGACTCCGTCGATGCTTATGGTGAAGGCGAGTCCGGGTTCTGTCCCGGACCCGGGGGTATCCACGATCCGAGAAAGAGTCACGCCATTGGCGCTTACGCCAACGGTGGAAGCGCCTGTAGGGTTATCCGCGCAGACGTTCGGATCGCTTACGCGGATGCGGTTCTGGATTGCGACGGGAGCGTCAGCAAACGTGATTGTCCAACGGTTGTTCCCTGCCGTCATGGCCAAAGCTTGGAATCCTCTCCAACTGGCGTGAATGTGCGTTTGTCCAACACCGTTCACACAACCGGGATTGGCGTTCAGTACATCCGGATCGATCGCAGTGGCCGCCTCGTAGACAAAGGATACTTCCGCCGTCCCACCCATCGGTTCGACAACGTTGCCGCAGCTGGCAAACACCGATCCGCCAAGCGCTAGTCCCCATGCACGCAGATCCGTCATTGCCTCCCCTATCACGCACGATGAACGTTAATCGTTGAACGTTGATGCTGAGTGTTGAACGTCGAGTGTTTTCGGTAACGGACCGACGCACGATTCGCGCCGTCCAAGCTTTAACGACTACGGCAAGCGGGTTCTGGCCTCGTCCATATGACATGCGGAACCACATTCGGAGTCGATCAAATGGCTCGGCCCCATTGTTCGCGTACACGATCGCGATATGTGCGGCTGAGCAACAACTCTTCCCCATTTTGGAGAATCACCTGGTAATCGCCCCGTGTCCATGGTCGCATTTCAACAACCCGTTCAAGGTTGATGATCGTCGATCGATGAATACGCGTTAGCTTCGCAGGGTCGAGCACGTGTTCGAGGTTTGTCATTGTCTCGCGCAACAGGTATTTCGATTTTCCGGTGTGGATGCGAACGTAGTTTCCCGCAGCTTCGATCCAATCGACATCCGCTACCGCCAAAAAGAAAACCCGGTCACGAACCTTTACGAGTAGACGTTCTTTGTAAGATCTGGCGATTTGCAATTCACGGAGCGCGTCAAGGATTTGTTGATCGAAGCGGGTGGCAGATCCTTGACGCTCCCGTACGCGACGCAAAGTGTCGCGCAAGCGAGTGCGTTGAACCGGTTTGAGCACGTAATCCACCGCGTACAAGTCGAAGGCTCTGGCTGCGTGTTCCGCGTACGCGGTCACAAACACGATTGCCGGGCGCTTTATTGGATCCATTTGATCGAGCACAGTGAAGCCGTCTGCATTCGGCATCTGGATATCGAGCAACACGAGGTCAGGGTTCAGACGGTCAACGGCCGCAATCGCATCGCTGGCCTGACTGCACTCTCCAACCACTATCGTTCCTGAGTCATCTTGCAACAGCCGTTTGAGTCGGCGGCGAGCCAATGGCTCATCATCCACGATCAATACCCGAAGGTCCTTCATTGAGAGGGGCTGGCCGTTTCGAAGGGAATTCGGAGGCTCACCCTGGCACCCCCACCCGGCGCCGAGCCCACGTCCAATTGCTGTTCATCCCCGTATCGATGTTGTAAGCGGCCGCGCGTATTCGCCAAACCAATGCCTTTTTGCGACGGAATGTCCGAGGAAAATCCGGGGCCGTTGTCGATGACTTCCATGTGTAAACCTCCGTTTCGAACCTCAGCGCCGATTCTCACTATCCCCGGCCCGTTACGATTTTTCATGCTGTACTTGATCGCATTCTCCACTAGTGGTTGGAGTACCAGGTAGGGAACCTTTGCGCATCGGATTTCGTCAGGAACATCTACGACTACGTCCAGTTGATCTTCGAAGCGTGTCCGTTGAATGGCAAGATACCGTTCGAGGAGTTCCAGTTCGAGTGCGAGCGTTACCGTGTCAGACGCACC
>JAZDDC010000067.1:0-2205 GCA_036679565.1 Gemmatimonadota bacterium | reverse complement strand
AATCACGACCGGTTCCGTGCCTGCCCGGTCTTGGTCGGTGAAAAACCGTCCGGCAAAGAGGCGCATCCCCAAGGCCTCGAAGTAACCGGGCGTCACCGACCGACCCTCGGCACTCAAGTTGCCTGCGTTCAGTGTTTCGTCATCGTATGCATACGGCCACAACGGGCCCGGGCCCGTGAGGGGAAGCTGTCCGATGGCGCCTACGGCCGTCACGCCGGGCAATGCGCCGAGCCGTTCGCGAAGTTGATCTCGGAAGTCGCGTGTGGATTGGCCGTTCGGATAATCAGCTTGCGGCAGCGAAAGACCGAAGGTCAAAACACCTGCGCTGTCGAACCCTGGATCGACGCGCTGTATTGCTGCGAAGCTTCGAATCATTAGACCGGTGCCCACCAGCAACACGAGCGACACGGCAATCTCGCCACCCACCAATAACTGCCGAAACCGCGCCGCGCCGCGAGAATGCCCGGTCCTTCCGCCCTCCTTGGCCGTAAATAAGAATACGGGACCGCTGATACTCAACTCGTCGAGCCGCGGCAGATTCGGTGGCTGTAGGGCAGCCAACAAATCCAATCCAAGTGCGGTTAGTCCGAGGCCCAACGCGCCGCCCAGCATCGCAAGAACAACGCTCTCGGCCAACATCTGCCGGATAATGGACGAACGTGGTGCACCCAACGCTGTGCGCAAGGCGATCTCTCGTTGGCGCGAACTTCCGCGAAGCAATACGAGGTGTGCGACGTTGGCACAGGTAATCAACAACACAAAACCAACCGCACCGAACAAAGTCAGCAACGCCGGGCGTGCCGACTTCACGATGTCATGTTGAAACGGTACCAACCGTATCTGCATGCCCGACCCCGCATGTGCAGGGTACGTGGATCGGAGTTCGGTGGCGATACGATTCATCTCTGCCTGTGCCACGTCGAGTGTCACGTCTGGACGCAACCGGCCGAGCACGGTAAACCATGTCCAATTGCGGGGAGGAAGGTTGGAGTAATCTTGTTGGAGCGGTACCCAAACGTCGGCGTGCTGAATGAGGAATGCCTCGTTGGGTAACAACAAGCGGAACCCGCGGGGCAACACCCCCACAACGGTGAATGATCTCCCGTCCATTTGGAATGTATTGCCAACCACGTTGGCATCGCTGGCGAACCGACTCGACCACAGTTTGTTGCTTATGATGGCAACACTCGGCCCCTGCGCCGCTTCTTCCTCCGCGGTGAAATGCCGACCGAGCATGGGAGCGATGCCGAGCAACGAGAAAAAGTTGTGTGTCACGGCCGTTACATCGACCTTAACCGGTGGTCCATCTCCGGTGAGTACACCAGCCAGGCCCGCTTGGTTAGGTCCGGTACCCGCAGCGAACCCTTCGAATGTCTCGCTCATCGCTTGGTAGTCACGGAAATCAGCCGGGTGTACCGCGGGCAGGAATTGGCGTTCCTCGATCAGGTCGTTCCATACGTTGACCAAGCGGTCGGGAGCGTCATACGGCAACGGGTTGAGCAACACGCCGTGCACAACGCTGAATACCAGAGTTGAAATACCGATACCCAGTGCGATCGTGGCAACGGCGACGGCCGCGTACAGCGGTGAGCGTTGCAACGCGCGGAAAGTGAGGCGAATGTCCGTGACCCATCCACCAAGATTGGGTGGGCGCCCGCCCGTCGGTGATGGTTGTGGCGCCGGTCTCTCCCGTCGATGGTCTCGGTAGCGCGCCAGCCGTGTGGCCAACGAAAAAACGAGGAGATCGCGGATCGCAGCGGTCCACGCGCGGACGGCTCCCAATAAGCCACCCGCGTTGACCCTTCGATCCAGTGTTTCGACAAAGCAGGTCTCCATGTCCTCTGCGTTGCGCCGACGGAAGTCGTTTGGCAACACGTGCAAAAGACCCCGGTATACGCTCAAAGCTCGCCGCATCTTTAAGCTCCTCGTTCTTCCGTCGCGATGTTCTTTGATGAGGCCAGGGTAGCTAGGCGGGAAAACCGCGCTGCTTCTTCGGCGAGCCAACGCCGTCCGGCCGCAGTAATGCGGAAGTAGCGACGACGGCCGCTAGTGCCTTCCGGCCTCTCGGCATCGTCCAACTCTCCGATAAGATCGACATCCTTCATCTGTTCGAGTGATCCATAAAGCATTGCCGGCCATAGTTTTAACTCGCCGTTGGTTTGAATCTCCACCTCTCGCACGATGTCCGACCCATGACGATCCTGG
>JAZDDC010000669.1:0-2188 GCA_036679565.1 Gemmatimonadota bacterium | reverse complement strand
CGAAACGATCCATCGTCGTTTGCCGGGTTGTTGCCGAGCACGGTGATCGTGCCACTGTCCGGCTTGCGCTGGCCTTCCAAGCACTCGAGGGTGGTAGTCTTCCCGGCGCCATTCGGTCCGATGATGCAGAAGATCTCACCTTTCTTCACGTCGAACGAAACATCGTCCACCGCAATCGTGTCCCCGTACGTCTTCCTCAGGCTCCTGACTTGGATAACGTCGTCAGTCATGTGCGCCTTTCTGCTGTTTGGAAAAAATGTCGAAATCGTTGGCCGCCGCGTTCGCGATAATCCGCTCCAGAGCGTCCAGGTGTTTTCTGAGCGCAACTTGTCCAACGCGCGTCAGCGAATACCACGTCACCGGTTTGCCGTCGATGAATGTCTTGTTGGCGTTCAAATAATCGGCGCCTTCCATCTTCTTCAAATGTGCGCCCAGGTTGCCGTCGGTTTCCTCGAGCAGATCTTTGAGGTGACGAAACGTCATGCGTGTGCTTCGCCCCAACAGCACGGCAATGCCCAACCGGGAACGGTGTTCTAGCAATCGATCGAGGCCGTCGAGTCCCTCCCACTGCGAGGTACGCACGGGATCGGCGGTCATCGCCGGAGCGGTGGTGGCGCACCGTTGCCGAGATGGCGATGTGCCGCTATGCCGACCCAGACAAAACCGGCGGCCATCACGATCCCACTGATCGACTGTGGCAAGGTCGGAACCAATACAGCAACCAAGAACGCGGCCGCTTGAATTCCCGAAAGCCACAAAAGGGACTTGTGCATGTGAATGCCCGCGTAGAAATACGACAGCGAAACGATGAGCATCACCTGCGCTCCAAACGCATCGCCCCGCATGGCTCCGCTCATCACCAACAGCTGTGATACCAAAAGGGCTGCTACCAAGCCACCCCAATGCAGCATCTGCCGTCTTGCCAAACCCATGTTTTCGACCCCCAAAGCAACCGACCATCGCCAACCAAGCACGGCGCTCAGCACTCCACCCACCGGCCCCGCTACGAGCCAAAACGCGCCACCCATCGTGGGTGCCAAGTCGAGCAAGACGGACCCCGCCAGGATGATTCCGGCCCAAAGAAAAAGAATGCTGGACGGAAAGACCGATCTGTTCACCCGATCGACGCGTTGGCGCACAAAAGCCAGGTCGTCGGCGAGATTGGCAAGCTGGGACATGGTTGACTCGTAGTTTGAGAGTACTCTACAAAATAGAGTACGAACGTAATGGAAAAGAGTTTCGAGACACGGTATGGCGGTATGGTGGTGGCCGTTGAGGTCATACTGTTGGGTGAGGCATCCTACCGCCCTACCGCTGTTGCGCCATTCCGCCATTTTGACCCCACTTGACTCTACTATATGCCATTCCGGCATCTTCCCCGGGCACATCCATTGCCATAAGTAGACCCTGGGCGCAGTTGCCGGACCGAGTCTCGTAGCCCCAAGGCTCGCCGAACCAACGCCCCTAAAAAGCGCGGGTAGCGGGCAGCCGTTAGCTACCAGCTCAAAACAGCCTTTTCCTAGCCCAACGGAGGCGGATCTAAAACCATGAACCCCGAACGCCTCACTCTCAAATCAAATCAAGCCGTTCAACGGTCTGCCGCACTTGCGACTGAACGTGGGAATCCTGTGATCAACGATGCGCATCTGTTTGTTGCGTTGCTTGACCAGGACGATGGCATCGTTGTCCCAATTTTACAAAAGGCGAGTGTCAACGTTGCGGACGTGCGGTCAAACGCTGAACGCGAACTCGACCGGCTGCCAAGCCAGGAGGGTGGGGCGGTGCAGCCGACCTTTGCTCGCGAGTACACCCAAGCGTTGACAAAGGCGGACGATCTCGCCAAGGGCTTGGGCGATGCGTACGTGTCCACCGAACATCTTTTGATTGCGCTGGTCGAAACAAAAGGGACCACTGCTCGAGAACTTCTGAGTACCTACAAAATCGATAGCAAGACATTGCTCGAGGCAATGGACGCAATTCGTGGTAGCCATCGCGTGTCGAGTACGGAGCCGGAACAACAGTACCAAGCGTTGGAACGGTACACCAAGGACCTTACACAGCTTGCGCGACAGGGCAAACTCGACCCCGTGATCGGACGGGACGAGGAGATTCGTCGTGTGATTCAGGTGCTGTCTCGACGCACAAAAAACAATCCGGTTTTGATTGGTGAACCCGGGGTCGGAAAGAC
>JAZDDC010000668.1:0-4350 GCA_036679565.1 Gemmatimonadota bacterium | reverse complement strand
CGTTTACTCGGTCGCTGGCAGCAGTCCTTCCGAATGAAGCTCCCCTTTGACTAACCACGACACCGCAAACGCGATCAGCGCGATGGCTTCCGGCCAGAAAATGGGCGCGCCCGTAAATAAAGAACTGCCAGCCCATAAAACACATAATATCATGATGATTCCGCACACAAGGTAAATACGATTGTGCAAACGCTTACCCGGTGGCAGCGGCTGCCCCGCGGGAGTGGATGTCTTTCGAAACAACCAGAGCGAGAATACAATGAAAACAAGGAATAGTGACGTCGCTGCGACATAGTGAAGATTTCTCATGACCGGAAACCACCACGAAGGTTCAGACAGACTGTCCGGTGCCCCGGTGGGAAAGAAGGCGACACCAGCAGCGCTTATGCCCCCAATCTTACCAACCCACCGATCCGCCACATCATTATCGTAGCCTCGGTACGAGAACAAGAACAACGCTAAAGCGCCGAGGATTCCGACAAAAACCGCGGTGCCACTCGTGTAGTAGTAAGCACTTACCGATTCGAGCAGCTCCCATCGTCGCAGTTCTGGTGTCGGCAAAATGCCAGCGACGAGAATCAATACAATAGGGAGCGATAGTCCGAGCAGCCCGATTAACTGACGATGGGCTTTCTGCGACAAATGCCTTGAATCATTCTCGTGGGCATTCGCGGCGTCGGTAACAGGCGGAGTAGATGACGACATCCTACCTCCTTATGAATGGCAAACGATAGGGGCTGGATCGCTCGCGGATGTGTCAGCTACACATGGACCGCGTAGTCCGATCAACCCGCTTTCACACGCACTACGATGGGCGAACGCGGCCTAACACCTAGTAGCCTGCGGGCCGTCTTGCGGCTCTCAGGTCCATAAAACATACGTTATCCGCAACATAATCGATCCTATTTCCATACCCAACAACCGTGTAAGTCATTGCCACGCCATCTTTTGTCCACGGCACCCCGTTTCGGAAAGGCTGCGCACGGGGCAACAATATGTACTCGATCCACTTGTCTCAATTCCAGCCCCAAAAGACGCTAACCTTGCGCAGAATGATACTCTATCGCCGGATGATCGGGGCAGCTAAACCCAAGACACAACATCACTTGAATGCGTCCGCAGGGACTCAACCGGTAGGTAAACTTGCGCCCGATGTGAAAATAATGATCCGGGCTCCCGACCTTGCCTATAGCAAATCCGCAGGACTCCGCACACCTCTGCCACCGCGGTTCAATACATGCGTGTAGATCATCGTCGTCTTGACACTACGATGCCCAAGTAGCTCCTGCACGGTCCGAATGTCGCACCCGCTTTGCAGCAGGTGGGTCGCGAATGAATGGCGGAAGGTGTGGCATGTAACACGTTTCGTGATTCCAGCCGACACGGCCGCACCCTTTACAGCCCGTTGGACGGCACTGGGATGAAAGTGATGCCGCACTTTCAAACCTAGTTTGTCGGACATGACACGGGTGCGCGCGGGGAATACGTACTGCCACGAAAGCTCCACTGGAGCGTTGGGATATTTCCGATGCAAGGCATGCGGAAGCTCCACATGGCCTCTCCCACGTTTGAGGTCTCGTTGGTGGAGGCGAGCAACGACCTGGAGATGAGCTTCCAGGTCCGGCACCAACGACTCTGCCAACATGGTCAACCTGTCGTGGTCACCCTTGCCGCTCCTGATGGACAACTCTAAACGTTCGAGATCGATATCCTTGACCCGCAATCGTAGACATTCAAGCAATCGCAAACCGGAAGCGTAGAGCAGTTGAACCATCAAGCGTTTTGGCCCCTTGAGTTGCGCCAGCACAATCTTGACCTCTTTTTGAGAAAGGACTACGGGTAACCGCGTGGATTGCCTCGGGCGTATGCCGAGACCGGGGTTTTCGATTGTGCGTCCGAGCACATCGCGATAAAGGAACAGGACAGCACTAGCGGCCTGATTGTGCGTCGATCGGCTGGCAGCGCGTTCGTTTGCCACGTGCGACAGGAACTGAACAATCTCCAGCTCGCCGAGCGCTGCGGGATGTCGCTTGCCGTGGAAGAGGATGAACCGCCGAATCCACGACGCATAGGCCTGCACGGTTCGCTCGCTGAAGTGCCGGGCACGCATGGCCTCGCGCGCTCGGGTTAGTAGCTTTACACGGGGCGAAGTGGTTTTTGTTGCGTTCAATGCTCCTCCTGACCACCTATGTTGGTGCGGGACGTTGGATCCACCATCCAAAACCCCAGAACACCATCAAAAAAACTGTTCGGCCCGACCACCCCTCCGCGCTTGCACGAGGGGCCCTTGAGCGATGTTTGATGCCCCACTGCGATTCGACCCCAAACACTACCGTCCTTGGGACGAGGGTTACGACGGCTCCGTCCGGGACTGATTCCATCCCCGCTGGCCGATGGCACGACCGCTATGCGCGGCCCTGACCGGCGCGCAAAGACCGACTTTGAGCGATGTTCAACGTGCCAATCCGACGAGGTAATGAGTGCCCTCCGAAAGCGACATCCGGTTCCACAATATCCTGCCTAATCAGGAAATCATCGATCGGGCGAGTGAAACCACCACCAAAGAATCTCCGCAGCTCGCCATGGTCAAAACGATCACCGAGCTTGTCTCGACGGCTGATGGGCGAACGCGGTTCGGCGATCCCGAGTCAGGATCGACTTTGGAGCAAGTTTGGCGGTTACGATTCTCATCGGCGGGCGTGCGGCTGGTTTGCCTGGTCGTGGCCGGGCGCGAAGGGCTGACCACGTCGGCGTTACCAACGGTCGCCCGAATGGATGCGGAAGAGCTGGTCGATACCTTGGCGCAGTTACTCATAAGCAATCCGAATAGGACCCTCCAACCGTTCGTCTTCGACGGCCGCCGGGGATATGCGATGACGTTATTGGGCTACGATCCAGACACAACCTTGTTCAGGGTAAACGAACCCAATCCGACTAAATCAAGAATCGGAACCAGACAGTCGGCTGACGGATCCTGGACATTGAGCGCTAAGCGACTCGCGGAATCAGTCTGCGCGACTTTGGTCGATCCTACTGTATGGGCAGACCTCAACGGCGTCAGCTACCAGATCAGCTACTCGGCGCTAAAGGACGGCGAGTTGTGGTCGTTCTTCGGCGTGCGGGAATCGCGGCGTCAAAACATCGGCAACGGCCAAACGATTGTGTTTTTGGAACCAGGTGGATTCAAAAGGGAAAACCGGTTACACATAAAATTGGACGGGAAGGAACACGTGCGAAGTGCAGTCCTCCTGCAGGCACGAGCATGGATGATGAGTCAATCCATCGTCAATCCGTTCGCACTCGATCTTGCAAAGGGCTTTGTCAAAGAGCTTACGCCGGAACCAGACGACACCTCAGAACTCGTGGCAGGGTTGTGGGCGCTTAAATCGACGGACGAGTTAACAAAGCTGAACATCGCTCCTTCGTCGAACATCGGACTCTTCCTACAAGCTTACCTGGGAACGCAAACGGAAGCTTGGTTACTCCGGGACTTCGTGAAGTTACAGGTAAAGACGATCAAACACGATGAACTCGCGTTCATGCAACTGCAGATGGATCACTCATAGCGGGCAAACCAGCACAATGTGATTCAACGCCGCATGAAAGTCTCGGGCCTTACGTGATCCTACTCCAACATCTGCATGCCGTATCCGAACACCGCCGGAGCGCCACCAGTGTGTAGGAACACCAAGGTGCCATCTGTGCTCGCGGGCTTGGAGTGCGCTAGGTCAAGGAATAGGGCGAAGGACTTTGCGGTGTAAACAGGATCCAACACCAATCCCTCCAAACGCGCTGCAGTCAACACCGCACTCCGGGTGTCCGGAGTAATGCGCCCATACCCGGGGCCCAGGTACCGGTCCGTAGTCACAACACGCTTGGGCGGTACCAGAACTGGCAGTTCCAAAAGCACTTCCGTAGCACGAACAAACGCAAGGACGCGTTCAGCCTGCTCGGCGGCACCGCGCCGAACGCACGAGCCGGACACGATGATTTCGGGACGGCCGTACACTTCCAATCCAACAAGTAGCCCAGCGTGCGTCTGCGCACTACCGCTCGCCACGACAATTTCCGAGATTCGCAAGCCCGACGACTTTTCCTGCTCAAGCAATTCAGCCACCGTCTCCACATATCCCAACGCGCCGAGTGGAGGGGGCCCGACACCAAGGGGGATGACGTACGGCCGTTCGCCCTTCTTACGAAGCTCCTCCGCCAACACCTGCATGTTCTTGTCATCGGCGGCTTCGTCATCAGACTCGTGGTACATAACCAGATGCGCGCCAAAAATTTGATTCAACAGGACGTTGCCAGACTCACGATATAGATCTGGTGCGTCCTTTAGACGATCCTCCA
>JAZDDC010000667.1:0-4183 GCA_036679565.1 Gemmatimonadota bacterium | reverse complement strand
CGGGATCTGGGGCGTCTTGATTTAGCTTTGCGTGAGGCCGAGAGAGGGCTGGCCGATGGTGTGGAGTATCCCGAACTCATCCGTTCGGCTGTTCGTGCTCGGCTAGCCGCCGGTCTCGGCGACTCTGCTCTGGCCGCTGCACGTCTTGGTGTTGAACGACACCCGATGGCTCCGATGTCATCAGAGTCATACGTCGAAGTCTTGCGGTCTGTCGAATCATCGCCTTGGCGTGTCTCATTTGCCCGCGCTCGTGACGATTGGATCCACGGCCAGCTTGTGACGGCGTCACAAAACCTCCGCACCGGGTCGCGTGCGATTGCGACCGGTGTGATCGATGCATCAGAGTGTTGGGATATTTCCCAGACGATGCCGCTTCTCGAGGTGTTGACCGCAGATTGGGCCGTGCGGGTGAGACAGCGGGCGGTTCGGGCCGGCTCATGCACGCTACCCTGAATGACGATAACCTTAGCGTCCGTGACAAGTAGGATGTAGATGTCGCCATGCGTTTGGGTCCCCGTGTCTCGATTGCGTCTGGCCGAACCCATTGCACATTGAGTCTGTACCTGCAGGACGCCTGTTTTGTCGGGTCCGTCTTGAGAAGCGTAAGTCTCTGTCGTTAAAGCGTTTAGAGGCACTGTGCGGCCAGGCACGGAGATTGCTTTGGTAGGCGCTACGTCCCTGGACAGGTACAGTACGGCAGAGCTTTGTCATTTCAAACATGTGGAGGAAGTACAATGTCGGATCGCAAGGGTTTCACCCTAATTGAGCTGTTGATCGTCGTCGTGATCATCGGGATTTTGGCGGCAATCGCCATTCCGAAATTCGCCAACACCAAAGAGAAGGCCTACATCGCCTCGGTGAAATCGGATCTCAGGAACCTGATTACGGCGGAAGAATCCTATTTCTCCGATAACGTTGCGACCGGATACGGCACGATCGGCGATATTGGTACCGCATACAACACATCACAAGGCGTGACCGTTGTTGTGAGCCAAAACTCAGGGCTTGGTTGGGAGGCCGTTGGCACGCACACCGGGACTCTCACGTCGTGCTCCGTCTCCATCGGTGACCGGGCTACTGCGAATAGTGTCAACGACGGTGAGCCAATCTGTAGCTGAGTCGGTACAATCATCGAAGAACTTTTCGTTTTGGGGCGGCGGAGCCAGGCTCTACCGCCCCATTTGGTTTCTGCGAGGGATGCGTAAGAGGCCGCGCGGCCAGACGGTCGCGAGAACTTGCGACTTAGCAGGAAAGAGTAGGAGCTGTTTATGTGGGGCAGTAAAGGATTCACGCTAATAGAATTGCTGATAGCTGTAGTCATCATTGGTATCTTGGCGGCTGTGGCCATTCCCAAGTTTGCGAATACCAAAGAGAAGGCGTACAAGGCCAATATGAAGTCTGATCTTCGGAATATGGCATCCGCACAAGAAGTATATTTGTATGATCATGCCACCTATTACACAGGCGCAGTACCGAATGCGGAGCTTGCATTTGCGCCGTCGTCGGGCGTTACCTTGACGCTGTCTGGTGTGTCGTCGGGTGGCTGGGCGGCAAGCGCCGCGCACTCAGGTATACCTGGCGTAGCATGCGGGTTGTATGTGGGCAACGCAGGCCCACCCGCGCCCGCCACGGTGGAAGGCTTGATCGCTTGTGACCCTTAGATCGGGCCCGCGATGTTAGGTAGCGGAACGGATTCTGCTTAAAAATCGAAGTAGTAACGGAGGCGAGACGGAACTCGCCTTTTTTGTTGCCCGTTGATTTGCTTGGCTGTTCCTCCGCGGATGAATCGGCGACGGTCCGCATTTTTTTGCCGCCATGGTTAAGTGTTGTGGGTCCTATAGTGGCTCGTCATGCTCGTCGCGTCCAAAACCGGTTTTTCCCTGCTAGAGGTGCTCGTTGCGCTGGTCATCCTTACGGTTGGTGTGTTCGCTGCCGCGCGGTCCCTTGCTGTAATGAGCCACACATTGGGGTCGGCTACGATTCTCACGGGAGCCGCGCTCCTTGGGAGCAGCCAAATGGAAATACTTCTCGCTCAAGGCTGTGAGGCGGCAAACAGCACGGGTGAAGCCTCGAATCGTGGTGTCAGCGCACGTTGGTTTGTTCAGTCGATGCCCGGTTCGGTTCGGCTCGGGGTTGTCTTGGCATATCCGCTCGATTACGTGAATCGGGTGGACTCAATTGTGCATATTCTATCGTGTCCCAATGAAGCCTGACTCGGGGTTCTCGTTGGTGGAACTCATCATCGCGCTGTTCATCTCAGCTGTTGTGACGGCGTCCGCCACCGGTCTACTCTTACGCGGTTTTCGTTCCCTTAGAGAGCAGACGGACCGTGCCACTCTCGACGCGGGCGTTCGGCAAGCGGCCGCGCTATTTCAGGCCGAATTTCGAGGGTTGGATACGCGCGATAGCGTCCGGCCAGACCTCGTTTTAGGACAATCCGCGTCTATCATCTATAAGCCCATGCGGACGTTACGGTTTCTTTGCCGTAGCGCTGACACCACGGGGTCGGTTGTGACCACGTGGCCCCGCTTCTTGGGTTCGCGGGATGTTCGGCCGGATCTCGACTCGGTCTTACTGCTGGTGATTACGGTTGATAGCGAATATTGGATCGGCGCTGACCTGGTTGAGGAGAGTCCCGGAACCTGCCCCGGTAGAGCCCCCGGAGTTGCACTCAAACTGAATGGGGTCACCGCGGAGCAACTGGTGGCGCTGTTGCCCGGTGCGGCGGTTTTGGGGGGCGAGGTCTCCGAGATCAAAAGTTATCGGGACGGTCGAGGCACGTGGTGGCTCGGCATGCGCCGGTATCAGAAAGCGGGTAACCGGTGGCCGGCCATTCAACCTGTTTTGGGCCCCCTGGCTCCTGACGGCCTAGTCATCTCATACCTCGCCGCCGACGGTGGTTTAGTGACGGATCACACAGATGTGGCACGAATTCGGGTAAGGATTACACATGAGCTTGCCGATCCTTTTGCGCGTCGGAGGGATCGTGAATCCGTGGTCGATATTGCGCTTCGGGGCAGGGGTTTTACGAGGTGAGGCGCGGCTTTGCCCTACCGGTGACGCTATTCGCAATGGTCGTCATTGGCGGTTTGGTAGCCGCCGTCCTGTTTGTGGCCATGGTTGGTCGCCGGTCCGGGGGGGCAACGTTAGAAGTGGTGCACGTGCAGTTTGCCGCAGAAACGGCGGCTCACCGAGTGGCTGGGGACCTGTCCCCCTCAGGTGACTTGTCCTCTTCAACGGCCACGTCGATGCCGGTTTCCGACGCTGCAATGGCGGTCGGGGGCGAGCTACTAACACGTTTCGGATCGTCCGTTTGGTTGGTTGACGCGGTGGAATCCGGTGAGAGGTTTGGCGCGCTTCGGCGGGCGGGACTCTTGCTTGTGTCGCGGCCCGCTAAGATGTTGTTACGTAAGGGGTTAATCTCCACCGGCCCAGTTTCGTTGAGTGGTGCCAGTGGCGTGGATTTGTTTGGTGTCGAAGCCGGAGAGGGTTGCGGGGTGTCGGTTGCCGATTCGCTGCCGGGGGTGTTGGACTTCGGTTCCGTCGAGCGTGAGTCGCTCGACCAATGGTTAGCACGGGCGACGAAGACGTTTCCGGGTGGCGCGTTGATTTCGCCTCGACCGGAGTTGATGGGTGGAGTTTGCGACAAAACTGTTGTCTCAAATTGGGGTGACGCGACCGATCCGACCGGGGTCTGTCGCGACTTCTTTCCGGTGGTGGGCGTGTTCGGGGATGTGACAATCGAGGGCGGCCAGGGCCAGGGTGTCCTGGTAGTTTCAGGCAACTTGACGGCGCGTGCTGGTTTTGTCTTTCGTGGCCTGGTTGTTGTTGGACGCCGGTTGGTGCTGGAAGGTGGTGCGCGCATGTTCGGAGCGGTACAGGTCGATGACTCTCTTGGGGAGGGGTCGGCTTTGGTGGATAGTCAGATTGGGTACTCAGGGTGTGTGCTGCGTCAGGCTTTGTCTGACTTCGGGTTGATTTCGCCTTTGGAGCAGCGGGGGTGGTTTCAGCCCTACTAGATGGCGTAAGTCATGGTATTAATGAACTTGTTTGTGGTAGGTTAAAGTAGCTTAGAGCTTGACAAAAATACGGGTCGGTCCTACTGTATTGACCCGCTCAGGGCACTTATCTCGTTATCACGTGGGAAGATATGGCTCTCTTTGGGCTAGGAAAAAGACAAACG
>JAZDDC010000666.1:0-5739 GCA_036679565.1 Gemmatimonadota bacterium | reverse complement strand
TTTAGATCCTTGCGGCCCTCACCGCGCATACGATGTCGCCTTGCGAAATCACACCGATCAATTGACCTCGCGCTTGTTGGCGCGGATGCTGTTCTGGTACTTCGGACACCCCCTTGTGTATTTCTGGCTCATTCCGGCGTATGTGATCTGGTATACCGTGCTGCCGAAAACTGCAGGCGGGAAGTTGTTCTCCGATACGTTGGCGCGGATGGTCTTTGCGTTGTTTATCGTGCTGTCCGCACCCGTCGGATTCCATCATCAGTTCATGGACCCGGGCGTCTCGGCTGGCTGGATGATGCTGCATACTGTCAACACATTTGGCATTCTGTTCCTCAGCTTGGTCACCGCATTTACGGTCCTGGCCTCGTTGGAAATCGCGGCGCGCAGGCGGGGCGGAAAAGGACTGTTTCGCTGGCTTGGAGCTTTGCCGTGGGGAGACCCGTTGGTGGCAAGCGTCCTTCTTTCTATGCTGCTATTCGCGGTTGGGGGATGGGGTGGCACTGTGAATGCGGCGTACGGCATGAATGCGGTTGTTCACAACACGGCCTGGATGCACGGCCATTTTCATCTGACCGTGGGGAGTGCCACCGCCCTGACGTTCATGGGCGCGGCCTATTGGATTGTGCCGAAACTCATCGGGCGCGATCTCGAGTTGACGCTGTTGGCCAAAGTACAACCTTATCTGTGGTTTATTGGCATGGTGATGTTCGCCGCGGTCAATCACGCAGTGGGCCTGATGGGAATGCCGCGTCGAGTCTATGAAACGTCATATGGTGGCAGCGTTGTCGCGGCTCAGTGGGAAGGATTTACCCTCCTGTCCGCCCTGGGAGGTCTATTCCTGTTCGTCAGCGCAGCTTTCTTTCTCATGGTTATGATGGGCACCGTGTTCGCCGGAAAGCGGAGGGAGCAAGCGCCGATCGGATTCGCGGTAGCGCTTGAAGGTCCGCCGCGGTTCACAATTTTTGATCGGATGGGTGCCTGGGTCGGCGTTGCGATCGTCATGATCGTAATTGCATACGCCTATCCCCTCATTCGCCACTTGGGTATGGAGCGCTTTGGTTCACCAGGGTTTTCCCCGTTTTGATTCACCCACCTGCCGCTCGTTTGTTTTGAATCAGATGTTGGTGCGATAAAACGCCCACGTCGATGTGGACTTAAAAGCCAGACAAACGGTCGAATAGGGAAGCCGTTTGTCGCCGTCCTTTGCTACAAGCCCGTTGGTCTTTAAATTCAGTACAATGACTGATTCAATCCCGAACGACTCAGAAGGAAACAGGCGGGTGTGGCGGGGCGGCGTGTATGATCTGGGTGACGAACCATGCGATAATCTGTGCGAAAGTACCACGGCTGAGGAACGTCTGGAAATGCTCGCGATGCTGACGGAGCGAGCGTGGTCGCTCACCGGCAAGCCGTTCCCAGACTATGAACGCCGGGAGATACCTGCCAACGTAATCCGACCTTCGTGATAGACGACTGGGCGGATGTGCTTGTGTCCCTCACTGAGACCGACGCCCGATTTCTTGTCATTGGCGCGCACGCGTTGGCGGTTCACGGCGTTCCCCGAGCAACGAGGGACCTTGACATATGGGTGGAACCCACCGAATCCAACGCCGATCGAGTGTGGGCCGCCCTCGTCCGGTTCGGTGCGCCGTTAGCGGATCTTGGCATTCGACGAGAAGACTTTTCAAAAAGGGGAGTCGTCGTTCAACTGGGGCTTCCGCCACGGCGTATCGATTTTCTGACCGATATAAGCGGCGTTCCGGATTTTCGTGTGGCCTACGTCAATCGAGAGGTGCGAACGATCGCCGCCTGCGACGTGCCGTTCCTCGGACGAACTGAGCTGATCGAAAACAAGCGAGCTACCGGACGGTTACAAGATCAAGCTGATGTGAAAGCCCTGGGAGAGGAGGTGTAACGAGTTGAGGCTGGAATAATCAGTGGGGAAGGGGTTCGCCTTTACTTGCAAGTAGTTTGCCCTTTCTTCCGCGGCGGTCGGTGACGGATACTGGGAGCGGTGGCCGGTCGTGCTGCGAAAAGTTGCCCGGGTGGTGGAACTGGTAGACGCAGGGACTTAAAAGCCAGACGAACCACCGTGTAGGGAAGCCGTATGTAGCCGCGGTGCGGGTTTTCGTTCCCTACGTGACCGTTTTCTTCCCTACGTGCACGGCTGGCTGAAGGAACAGAGTTGAATCGAACGGCTCTTCTACCGCGCGCTTGCGGAAGATGGGAACCCAACGCTACGGAGTTTGTTTGCGATCCTCAAGCAACTCGGGATTAACCTACAGTTCTCGCCCAAGGATACGGAGCAAGAGGCAGCATAGCTGAAGCCAGAGGTTGCCGAGCTGCGGCCCGCAATCGCTTCGACTGTGCATCCCGGTCCGCTTGCGTGACGCGTTCTCCTTTGTGAGGTTTCAGGTCATGCCCGGGTGGTGGAATTGGTAGGCACAAGGGACGCAAAATCGTGGACAGCTACACGTAGCCATAAGACATAGAAGCACTACGGGCACAACTGGTCTGGGCGAAACAGGGCGGGTGTGCCCGTGGTACTTCATGGGATGGGTATTCACGGGGCATTCACCAATTCAAAGAGATGCGGGCGGAGAACCCAAGGCCAAGAAGTCGCCGTTGAGTTCGGAGTCACTAGACAAGGAGACGGTGCATGGCAAGTGTCGAGTTGGGGGTGCGCGCAAATGGATCGCAAGTCTCACTGCTTCTGCTCATTGTTGTTTTCATCGGCGCGGTACTTGGAGTCGAGCGCTCGGTCCTTCCGCTGCTTGCCACGTCAGAGTTTGGCATTGTTTCGGCGACGGTCACGATCAGCTTTCTGGTCGCGTTTGGCTTCGCCAAGGCGGTGGCGAATTTCATTGCCGGCGACCTTGCCAGTCGCATCGGACGGCGACGCATTCTCTTGGTCGCGTGGGCTTTTGGTATTCCGGTACCCCTCCTGCTCATGTGGGCTCCAGCGTGGAGTTGGATCGTGTTCGCCAACCTGCTCCTCGGAATCAACCAGGGTCTTGCATGGTCTACGACGCAGATCATGAAGATGGACCTCGTGGGGCCAAGGCGGCGCGGCCTCGTGTTAGGGTGGAACGAATGCGCCGGATATCTGGCCGTCGCGGGCGCGGCGTTGGGCGCCGGATACCTCGCGGCCGCGTACGGTCCGCGTCCCATCCCCTATCTCGTTGCGTTGGGGGCCGCCCTGCTCGGTTTCGGGGTGACCCTTGCGGGGGCGCGAGATACTGAGTCACACGTAGAGCTGGAGCGCGCTTTGGTGGCCGCAAGGCGCTCGAACGCCACTGATCTTCCTTCCGATCGAGTGCAGTTCGGTGACAAACGGTGGGCTCGCCGGCCTCTGTGGGCAGCGAACCAGGCGGGACTCGTCAATAACCTCAAGGAGGGTGTGGCGTGGGGGCTCTTACCAATCTACTTCGCCTCACATGGGCTCGATTTGCGGCAAATCGGCTGGCTGACCGCGATGTACCCCGCGGTGTGGGGCGTGGTGCAGCTCGGCACCGGCCCGCTCTCAGACCGATTCGGACGCCGCTCGCTGATCGTCGGCGGCCTGTTGTTGCAAGCGCTTGGCCTGGTCGGCTTCGCGACTGTGCACGGGTTTGCCCAGTGGGCGGTTGCAGGCGTGATCCTAGGCGTCGGCACGGCTGCGGCGTACCCGACCCTCATAGCGCAGGTGGGCGACTTAGTAGGCCCTGAATCCCGCGCGGGCGCTGTTGGCCGGTACCGCTTGTGGCGCGACCTTGGCTACGTCGTCGGTGGATTGGTAGCAGGCCTGCTGGCAGATTCGCTGGGCTTCCGCGCTACGTTTTGGATCATTGCCCTTTTGCTCATCACCTCTGGCACGATTGCGCGCGGCCTTCTCCCTGCGCCGGTCCGAGCGGTTTCATTTTCTCGATCTCCTAGCCGTGTTGCTGCGACGCATTCTCGAGGTTGAGCCGTTGGCCTTTCCACAATGCGGTGAAGAGATGCGGATAGTTGCTTTCATCACCACACCAAAACTCATTGACCGCATCCTCGCGCATCTCCGTCGCCCGGCTGCCACCATTCGCCGGCGGCGCGCTCCGCCGAAGGGATGGAGATCCGCCGCGCCGCGTTCCATCTGTGCCAATCGGGCTTCGACAGCGCTTAGGCGCTGTTCGAGTGTCTGACGGGCATCGAGGTTGGAGACGCCGCCGATCGCTGCCAAAAAAATGCGTATATGCCTGGGCGATAATGCGTTTTCATGGCTCACGCCTTTTTGTGCCTGTTCCGTAGGTTTCGGTTCTTCCGAGTTGGTGCTCACGAGTGAAACGTTACACAGTTCGTTTCGTGAGTTTCCTATTAACAGTCGTGAGCTTGGCGAGCCGTGTCGTGGGTTTTCGTTCCCTACGTGACCGTTTGATTCCCTACGTAGCCGTCATTTCTGTGACAGTTCTTGTGACAGTTTTGGGATCCATCGATCTAATCGCTTTCCAAAACGTCGAGTTGCGCCGATTCCACGCCGTCGAAGATGAGGATTCCTACAGCGAGCTTATCGACGGTCACCCCACTTTCTGTGTCGCCCACGGCGCACGATCCGGGCTAATCCAGGAGATCGGTCAAGTCGATGCCAACAGCAAATGAGTTGCCTTCATGAGCCACCGCCCCCAGAATTTTTGCGCCGGTCCCCGTGGGAATCACGTGGACTACGCCGAAGTTGAATGTGTTTGGGGGAGTCCGTGACCGACCATACGACTGCGAAGCTTGTTTGATCGAGGTGAAGGGCCGTACGAGCAGCGTACAACGAGACGCGCGTAACTGTGGAGGATATATGAAGTACCAATGGCGTGGCCTAACGATGGTTTTGTCCCTGTCCGCAGTCGTTCTCGTAACGGCGGCCTGTTCATCCGCGGATCCGGTGGGCAGCACGAGTTATGATGACGTCGTCGCGTTGTTTGAAGAATGGCGTGAATTCGAGCGACCCGAGTTTCAAGACGGTGTCCCCGACTACACCGCGGCGGCGATGGCAAATCAACACCGCGAACTCGCCGACTATCAAGCTCGCTTGGAAGCAATCGATCCCAGCGGTTGGCCGGTCGCACAACAGATCGATCATCACGTCGTCCGCGCCGAGATGAACGGTTTGGACTTCGACCATCGCGTGCGCCGTCCGTGGGCTCGTAACCCCGCGTTCTACACCATGATCTTCACCGCACAAAGCGACGTGCCCGCGCATGAAGGTCCTGTCATGCACGGGTGGATCGACTTATGGACGTACGACTATCCCCTCTCGTCCACGGATGCGGCGGAACTCAACGAACGGATAAGGTCCATTCCCGCAGTGCTCGAACAGGCTCGCGAAAACCTGGTGGAAGACGCGGGGGATCTGTGGCGTGCGGGCATGCGAAACATTGCCGGACAGAGTAGGGACTTGGCCTCGTTTGCCGATAGGGTCGCAGGAACGAACGCAGAACTCGATGCTGCGATTCAACGCGCGCGTGAGGCGACGAACTCGTTCAGCGAATGGTTGGAGGAACAGGTTAGTTCGAAGAACGGTCCGTCCGGTGTTGGTCGGGATGACTACACGTGGTATCTCCGAAACGTGCACCTCGTGCCGTACAGCTGGGAAGAACAGATGACGCTCATGCGTCGTGAGCTGGCACGTTCGCACGCTGCGCTGCGGCTCGAAGAAAATCGCAATCGTGATTTACCTGAGCTGCCCGGAGTAACCAGCGCCGAAGAGTACGATCGCGTTTTCAATGCTGCAGT
>JAZDDC010000665.1:0-2305 GCA_036679565.1 Gemmatimonadota bacterium | reverse complement strand
TCTCGGCCGCGAATCATGGGGATGTACAACCCTACGTCACGAGCGGGCGGTTTCAACCGATCGCCCGGGAGAATCTCCGGGGTTCGTACCTTCGTAACTGTCTTTCCGAGGATCTGCTTTCCAATTTCTCCGAATTTCTTTCCTGCCGTCAATTTAGCCACGGTATTTGGTAGCTGGGATTCCGAGGAGCTTGAGGATGCGGCGCTGGAGGTCGGATAGCTCGGTTACGAAGACCGTGGGTTCTTGATCGTCGCCTTCGAGCGTGTGACGCTGGACGTCGTCGAACAGATCGATTACACGGCGAGCCGTGGGGCGGCGGCAGGGACGGTCTTCTGGATACAGCGGCAGACTGTCGATCCCCTCACGCTCCATCGCCTGGCGCAGTTCTCGTTCCAAGAGCGACTCGACCAGCAGCACCAGAAAGTACACGCACAGCAGCGACTGAATCCGGCTCACATCCTTTAGGTACACTGGCGCCACGCGAAAATCGGTTTTCAATTGTGAAAAACGCTTCTCAATCACCGGCTGGCGTTTGTAGACCAACAACAACTCCTCTTCCGAACGATCCAGGACATTCGTTACCAACGGGAACACACCATCACACCGCTGATCCTCGGCGATCCGCGCGTGGTCGATCTGGTAGCTCAGGTCGAAACGCGTGGAGACCGTTCTGACGTAGCGGGTGTTCTTCGTCGGTCGGCCGCGCCCGGCCTGGCGGAAACGCTCCTGCTGGCGCTCCTCGATCGTCACGTTGATCCAGTCCTTCACATCGCGGGACTTCAGAATCTCTTCGATCGCCCCCGCCACTTTATCACGCCGGCGGTGACGAGTCCGTGGCGAGGTAAGCCGCCCGCGCAGTGTGTCCAGTTCCCGCGTCGCGCGTCCGATGCGATTCGCCCGGGCCAAGGCGTCCAGTTCGGCCTTGCGCGTGCTGTGATACCACAACAACCGATAGCCCTCGGCACTGGTGGTCGGTTCGTTGGTCGTCGAAAAGCGGTCCAGGACCTTCTTCCGCTCGTCGATCTTTTCATGGATCGTCCGCCAAGAGACCTTCCCCTCGCGAAGCGACTGGCGGAATGTCTTGTCTTCGCCGCGCGTCCGTGGCAGCACGGTGATGAAGCGGCCGCGATGCTGGTGCAAATAGGCCATGTTCTCGGCCGTGGCCAGTTTCGAGTCGGCCACGTAGAGGAAATCGCTACGGCCGGCCACTTCGCAAAGCAACTTCCAGGTTTCCACGTGCGTGCGATCGTCGGTCGTGTTGCCGCTGGCCGCGCGGAAGTGGACCGGTACGCCACCGTCTTCGCTAAGCGTGAGGATATAAACCAACTGCTTCAAATCGGGACGATGGTCCTTGTTGTGGCCCCAGGTAATGGCCAGGGTTCGCCGTCCGTCACGCGTGTCTTCCTCGGCGGCATGCGAGTAGTTGCCGTGAAACGTGATGGTGGTGGAGTCGTTGTGCAACTGGCCCAGCGAGACCTTAAACTCGCGGATCGTGTGCCCGACCACGGATAGTACGAACGCCTCTTGTTCACCGCGAAACAGGGAGTTCAACGCTCGGCCGACGCCGTCGTCACTGAGGGCCTCCAGTTCGTCGACGCTCAGACCCAGCATGTCGGGCGCATAACCGGCGGCCCATTCGCCCATGCCGTACAACGGCTCGCGCGAGATGAGCAGGTTTCGCAGGAGCACCAACAGCGCCTTGTCGGCGGGCACCTTCACGCGTTTGTCCTCCGGCGGCAGACACTCCCGCAGCCACCGTGGCAGACGGAGCCGCTCGATGAAGTGGTTGAGAATCGGCAGGGCTCCGATCTTTTCGGAGCGAAGGATCTGTCGGCCAGCACGTGCCTGTCGGCCGTTGGACTTGCGTTTTCGGCGGCGGCCGGCGCGAGGGGGGTTTCGCTTGCGCATCGCTTGCACTCCTTTTCAAGCTGCGGATGGTTCGTTACCTCCGGAAGAACCCTGCGGTCACACCGCCCGATGTACGTTCTCCTCACGGCAATGAATTGTCCAGTGAGCGCAAAAGTCAAATCACACCAGATTGCGTGGAGCGACTTACGAAAACTTCCATTGACGTAAGTCGAGTTCAACTCAACTTACGTCAAAGGCACATCGCGTAAGTATCGAGACGACTGCCTCGAATCAAGAAGGTGGACATTGCCACGACTTGCAAGCGCGCGAACAATGCACGCAGACCGGCGGCAATGGTCGCATCAGCCCGCCCTCAAGTTATCGGTCGCAGAGTCCTGGGTCCACCGGTCAGAAAAACAATTCGCGGAAATTGCGAGGGAGATCCTCGGAAAAGAAG
>JAZDDC010000664.1:0-2015 GCA_036679565.1 Gemmatimonadota bacterium | reverse complement strand
CGAAGATCCTGCTCGCCCCGCGCAAACCCTCGACGGCCAGGTGCATAAGATCGGGGTTGGGAACGAGTGTGTACTCAATCGCGCTGCCGTGAATTTTCACATCATAGGACACGTCCGTCCCGTCCAGGCCACGGCTGGCAATGACAGGTCCCAACATTACGTGATTTGCCAACACTCGATCGGTGCCAGCACGAGCTACGCCGCGTAGGCACTCGGCCGTCAGCTCGATGTGTGTCTCAATTTCTTCCTCCGTCATGGTGGGGATCGTTTTTACGTGAAACCCGTCGTACCGATCCATGACATAAACGGGGAGCAGGTCATTGATATTGGGGACAATCACGCGAAGCTGCCCCGCGCGGGGAGCTGTTTTCGGAACGGCGTCCTGAGGACCGACGTACTCGTTCACAAATGGTAGGGAAGCGGCCGTGCGATCTTGGCAGATGATGGTTACGGCGTGGCCTTGCGCGCACCACGCTCGAGCCACGTTAGCGACATAGATGTTGGAGCCAGTCCCCTGTAACAGGTACCCGTGGAGGAGTGTCAGATGCATTGGTGAGGCTTTCGGGATGCTGTGATCAACGGCGGTTGGTGGTCAACCGATGAGACTGCTGCGCCGTCAAGCGTGCTTTTTGATTGGCTATGCGGATGCCGTACTCGTAGGATGTCACAACATAAACATACGTGCGGCATGGTCGAGTCTCCAAATCTTTCAAACATGCCCGTTACCTATTCTGACGTCGCCGATCCAACATCTCCCGCGGGTCTTGCGGCGGTCACGACGTGACCATCCGGTACGGTAGCGGCGCGACGGGTTTTGAGGAGCGGGCTTAATCGCGTCTTGCCATATATGTACGTATCGTACATATTGGTACATATGAAAACGACACTAAATATTGACGACGATCTCCTGGATGAAGCACGGCGTCTTACCAATATTGATGAAAAGACCGCGCTCGTCCGCGCGGGCCTCGAAGCCTTGATTAGTATCGAAAGTGCTCGGCGGTTAGCGGCGCTCGGTGGTACGCAGCCCAACTTGCGCTCCGCACCTCGGCGGCGGAGTGCCACGAGATCTTGATGATTCTGGTCGATACCTCGATTTGGATCGACCACCTTCGTCGGGACAACCCGCGCCTCGTCTCCCTTCTGCGCGCTAGCCAGGTCTGCTGCCACGACTTTGTGATCGGTGAGTTGGCGTGCGGGCAGCTCCGGCAGCGATCTGATATTCTGTATTATCTCTCAAATCTTCCGCTGGCGACGATGGCCAGACACGGTGATGTGTTTGAGCTGATTGAACAGCGACGCTTGTTTGGGACCCGTCTGGGCTGGATCGATGTACATCTATTGGCGGCGGCCGCGATTGACGGGCTACAACTGTGGACTGAAGACAAGGCTCTGCGGGATGCCGCGAACAAAATCGGTATCGCGTCTTGACCCGCTTGAAGACTGCGATTACGTCCACCATCTCAGGAAACGGACTGTCATGGGGCGTTACATGGGTACACAACGGCATCGGAAACTGACAGCGCGTTCCGGCTGTGCGATCGCACTCACGGCGTCATTGGTCTTACTCCTTTTTCGATAGTGAGTGTTGTGGAACCCGTGGGCCGATGGTTACCCCGAGTGTTCCGAATCACTCCGGATGGTGAAGTGGAGTTTTTTGCCGACGGGTTTCGCGGGGCAAGCGGCAACACGATGGATAGTCGGGTCGGTTCTTCCAAGCCAACATCGCGGCGGGCAATGCCCGCTGCATATGCTCACCAGCGGTGTCCCATCGCGGCGCTCGCGGTTTAATGTGGGTTAGGTCAACTTGGTTCGATGGATAAGGTCAAGAAACGACTGGTCTCAGCCCTCGAGGGCCGCTACGCAATCGAGCGCGAACTCGGTCGGGTGGCATGGCCACCGTCCACCTTGCCGAGGATCTGAAACACCATCGCAAGGTCGCAGTGAAAGTGTTGCGACGGGAACTTGTTGCCATACTCGGTGCCGAAAGATTTCTCAAAGAGATCGAGGTGACC
>JAZDDC010000663.1:0-2918 GCA_036679565.1 Gemmatimonadota bacterium | reverse complement strand
CTTCGTTGAAGCCGGAGGGGAGCGAGCGGTCATCGCCCATTTGGCAAGCGGGGTTGAAGCACTGCGTGGGGAAACGGGAACTACAATCACGGGAGGCTAGGTTTTGAACCTGCACGAATACCAGGCCCGAGCATTGCTCGCCAAACACGGTGTGCCTGTCCCAGACGGTGACGTGGCGTCCACGGCAAGCGACGTCGAAAAGATCGCGCGGAAACTGGGCAGCGGTGTCGTTGTGAAAGCGCAGGTTCACACGGGTGGTCGGGGTAAGGCAGGTGGGGTGAAACTTGCCGATACGCCGGAGGAGGCACGCACCGTCGCCGATCGCATCCTGGGCATGTCCATAAAAGGACTCACGGTCGAGAAGGTTTTGGTTGCGCCAGCGGCTGAAATTGCCTCAGAAAGTTACGTGGGTGTGATTGTGGACCGTGAAAGCCAACGAGCGGTGTTCATGGTGAGCCCCGAGGGCGGTGTCGATATTGAAGAGGTGGCCGCCCAAACCCCGGAGAAGATTTTCAAATTGGCCGTCGATCCCCGTGATGGTTTGCTGCCGCACGAAGCGATGGCCTTGTCGTTCGAGTTGTACGATGACGTCAAGCTCGTACGTCAAGCCGCAGCGATACTGCAACAACTCTACGCGACATTTGTCGATGTTGGCGCATCGCTCGCCGAGATAAACCCTTGGATTACGACGCCGGACGGAAAAGTCGTCGCAACGCAGGACTCACGTTTATCAAATTGGACGGCAACGTCGGGTGTTGTGTGAATGGCGCCGGTCTGGCGATGGCGACGATGGACTTGGTCAAGTACTACGGTGGCGAGCCGGCGAATTTTCTTGACATCGGTGGCAGTAGCAACCCCGAAAAGGTCGTGAGCGCCCTGGAGATTATTACCAGTGATCCGAGCGTCAAGAGTATCCTCTTCAATATCTTTGGTGGCATAACACGTTGCGACGATGTCGCAAACGGAATCGTGAGGGCGACGAAGCGTTTGAAGCTCGATGTTCCGTTGGTTATTCGACTGACCGGGACCAACGAACGCGAGGCGGTGGATATCTTGGAGGGGGCGGGATTCAGCGCGCTGACCGATATGGATGAAGCCGTGAAACGTGCGGTGCAGTTGGCAAAGGAGGGGGCATGAGCATCTTCATCGATCACGATACGCGTCTCGTGGTGCAAGGTATTACCGGTCGTGACGGCTCGTTTCACAGCAAGCAGATGATAGAGTATGGCACGAAGGTGGTGGCCGGTGTGACACCGGGCAAAGGTGGCCAAACGTTCGATGAATCGGTCCCGATTTTTAACACGGTGGCGGAAGCGGTGTGGGAGGGCGGGGCAAACACGGCGGTCATTTATGTACCGGCCCGGTTTGCGGCGGATGCGATTTTCGAGGCTGCTGATGCAGGTATCGATTTGATCGTTTGCATTTCCGAAGGTGTACCTGTCTTGGACATGACTCGTGTCATACCGTATTTGGTGGCGCGCGGTACTCGACTCATTGGTCCCAATTGCCCCGGGTTAATCTCCCCCGGAAAGTCGAAAGTGGGAATTATTCCGGGAAATATTTGTCGTCGAGGGCGTGTCGGAGTGGTATCGCGCAGTGGCACCCTCACGTACGAGATCATTCACCAACTCACGGCACATCGGTTGGGTCAGTCAAGTTGTGTTGGAATCGGAGGAGATCCAATCATCGGAACAAACTTTATCGACTGTCTCGCCGCGTTCGAAGATGACCCGGAGACTGATGCAATCGCAATGATTGGCGAGATCGGCGGGACGGATGAGCAGAAGGCCGCGGAGTATGTCGCTGCACATGTGAGTAAACCGGTCGTAGGGTTCATCGCGGGCCAAACCGCGCCCCCGGGGCGTCGGATGGGTCATGCCGGCGCAATCATTTCAGGTTCGAGTGGTACAGCCGCCGAAAAAATGCAAGCGTTGAGTCGTGCGGGCATCGGGGTCATGAAACGACCGGCGGATGTGGTACCGTTGCTCAAAGAAGTCATGTAACACGCAATGAAGGTTGGCGATTTATTGCCGGCTGAACGCATCGTCGTTCCCCTACCGGCAAAAACATTGCACGACGCGGCCGAGCAATTAATTGCGTCGTTCGTTGAGACGGGTCTCGCGTCCGACGGTGGCAGACTGCTCGCGCGTTTGGCGGAAACGCCGGCCCGGGACGCGGTGACCGCGGGTGGACACGCATTCATCCTTCATTTCCGATCCAATGTTGTTCGAACAATGGGTGCGGCGATGGGTGTCACGAGCGAACCGGTATCGTTGGCGCCGGACTCTGAGCCCATCGCTCGCATTGTGTTGTTGCTTGTTGCGCCGTATCAAGAATCGCCGACGTATCTGCAAGCCGTAAGTGTCCTGAATCGGATCCTCGGCAATGCCGAACTGGTTGAGGAAATCGTGCGGCAGGATTCCAACGCCGGTGTGTATGCCATAGAGGCTCTGACCGCCGAAGAGTTCCCCGACTACCTTGCGGTCCGCGATGTCATGATATCACGGCCACGCTCGGTGTTGCCGGAGACGACCTTAGAGGAAGTGGCGCGTGTAATGATCGCGAACCAACTTTCGGCCATCCCCGTAACAACGTCAAAGGGCGAAGTGCTGGGGATGGTCTCCTACAGAGACGTCCTCCGCGGTATTTTCCCGTCATTTTTTAAAGAGATGAGCGGCGGCCCCAAAGCAAAACAAGCCAATGCAGGTGATGATCCGAGGCAGATGCCCATCAAGGAAGTGATGGATCGAAGCGTTTTATGTGTCTCCGATGACCAAGCGCTCGCCAATGTCGCGAGTATGATCGTCGGAAAAGGTGTTGATCAGATTCCGGTTGTGAGAGACGGCGGGTTGGTTGGGATTCTGACCCGGGCCGATATTGTGCGGAGAATGTTTGGGCCGTGAAGCGCGCAGCGCTTC
>JAZDDC010000662.1:0-2537 GCA_036679565.1 Gemmatimonadota bacterium | reverse complement strand
GCTCGTTTGAGGTTTATGGACCCTCCGGCAACTGGCTAGAAATCGCCCGAGGCCCGTTCGCTGCCATCTGGACGGATGCCTCACGGTATGCAAACGTTACAGAGTGAGAACGCCTAAATGGAATAGAACGGATCTACACTGTCGTCTATCACCTATATACGTGGCATTCTACGCTTTCAACGATTATGCGAAACGCTGTCAGCCATCACGGCGCTACCGAAACCGGCTTGCGTGACTCCGGTGACGCGGAAGGCTCGCCAAACTTGTTCACAACCCAATGGACCAACCTTGCCCTGAGCCTCGACATTCCGGCCACTGCAATCCGATATTCTTCGATCAGTTGATATTTGTATCCGCTCCTGTAGCGAATCTGAGACCCGTTCATCTTACGTCTCCGCGTCGGTCAGGTGAGCAAACACATACGCCACCAACAAAGGAAGCCCCCTACAGCCTAACACTGTCGTTCATCACCCATAGACGTACGTGGGCATGGGCTCATCAGCACACCAACCTCGTCCTCGGGAGTCCGACGGCGTCCGTTGCCCGGAAACGCGGTCTCCGGCTCGTCCGCCAGTTGGTCCTTCCACCGGCGGAGCACCGTGACATCCACATCCAATTGCCGGGCGACCTCCGATTCCTGCGGTCTGTCCCGGAAGCGATCGACTTGGTGTGGCATGAGCCACGCGATCTCAACCTCCAACACCCGCGCGAATGCCTCGACTACGCCAGCATCTTCAGGCGGTGTCTGACAACACGCGAGAAAATCCTCACGACTCACGACCCGCCCCAACACCTTCGACACCCGCGCGGCCATCTCCTCAGCGGGAATCATGCGGTCGCCGCCATCGGTAATGCTGAGGCGGTCCCACGCGAAGGCGACGCAAGTTGCGTAATCGCTAACCATCCAATCGCGTTGTTTAGCCATGCTTCAGCACGAACACATCGCTCGGAATTCTCTTCGTCGTTGGGAAACTGAGCGCAAAGGCGGGACCGCGGCTGATAGTTCACTGCGTGAGGTGCACGGCGTAAAACAGCATAGGAATCGCGATGCCCGTGAGCAGGTGCCAGATGCCGTGGCCCCAGCGCTTGATCGGAAACTTCCCTTTCTGGTCCAACCGCTGGCAGACTAATCCAACGACAAACAGCCCAGCCGACGCCACTAGGAAGGGGGTAGCGGCGCCGTAGCCATCCCGCACCACACGAATGATCGCCAGGAGATACGCGAAGCCCAAAAAGGCGCCGATCTTAATCGCATAGGCGCCGGGGAATCCATAGGCCAAGAGGGAAGCAGCGAGTATCGCCGTGCCGAGCATGAGGCCTGCAGCGCCCCAACCGTCAAGGCCCAAGAACGCACACGCCGCGTACGCCGTGAGCGTCGAACAAACCGCGTACATCGAGCTCTTGTCCAAGACATGGGACCGGAGCGTTGATATCGCATGCAGGATTGCCGTTCCCACGCAGAGGTACAGGGACGCGACGACAAAAACATACGCGGGAGGGATGCGCAGCTGAAGAGCAACGAACACGCTGCCTGCCAGGTACGTCAGTGCGGTGTAGACGTTAACCGGCTGCTGCGGAACCATCTTCAAACCGTTTTCGCAATCGTTCTCCTTCGCTTCCTGAAACCCGCCTTCACACGTCTGGTAATTGATTTGCCCCGGATCGATGGTACCGAACACCCAGTGCAGGATCCCGCCGACCAATGCAGCCGCTGCGAGCGCAATTAGATATGCCGACATTTTACCCATCCTCGCTTGAGTAACTAATGAAGATGTCTGCCAAGAGGCTTGTCACCACCAGGTCTCTATTAGGATGCGGCTTGATCGGGCAGGTCGTCAACAGGCGAACCGGGACAAGCGGGGTGAGTCTTGTCGCATTTCGTATATATATGGAATACGCTCAGCACACTCGGCGAGCCGGCCGGCCGACGGAAGGCGTTTTGGAGGCCCGTCGATCACGCCCCTTATCTACCGCGTACATGTTATTCGGCGCTCAAAGGCGATGCTTTGTGCTCCTTTCCATCTATCCCGGGGTGGGGCCCCAAGCGTGTGGGGGGCTTCAACAGGTCGTCCACCAAACAACGGTAATGGTATCGGTGTTAGGGACCCCTTTTTCTCATTCTTCTCATAACCGCGCACGGTGTTTACGGGAGTGCGCTGATCCGGCTTTAGGCTGGGCACGCAACCCAGAATCAGAATGCGTTCAACCAGGGAAACGAGCCGACTCCGACATAAAGAGCCATCAGAAAGTAGAATAGTGCCCGACGAGAATGCCTGAAGTGCATGGGGGCTAACCGAGTCTTGGGTCGGATCCAACCACGCATGCCTTCCTCTCCCTCATAATGCGTTTCGCGCTCGGGCCCCTCCCAGTACTCCCGCAGCCTTTGGTTGCGAGCCTCACGAACGCGGGAAAACTCCGTCGCGACCAATCCGACCAGCCCTAAAACGGAGCATAGAGCGCGTGCAGGTAACGCCGTCGCGGAAGCGGCCAGCTCCGCCAGTGCCACAACTGTCAAACTGTGGAACGTAAGATGGATC
>JAZDDC010000661.1:0-3275 GCA_036679565.1 Gemmatimonadota bacterium | reverse complement strand
CAATGACCCGAAAGGCTCCGTCGATACCGGTACCGATGGAGTAGTCGCCGTCGGTGTTCGCACGCGTCGTGACGATGGCACCAACAGTCGAATACGGATTGAACACCTGTCGCTTGACACGTGCCACACCGAAGTTCTCGGATGCGAGGCCATCACGCGCCGCGGTTTGCATATTCAAGAAACCGATATCGGTTCCTGCCACCCGCCCCACCAAGCGCGCACCACCCAGAATACGTACTTGATCGCCGCTCGGGTCCAGGCCGATGCGGCGACTGTGGAACAGTCGGGAAAAGCCACCCGTACTGAAGTCGAACAGACTAGAACGTTCCTGAAAGAACTGTCGTTTCTCAGGGAAGAACAACGAAAAGCGTGTCAGGTTGACCTGTTGTGAATCCGCTTCGACTTGAGCAAAATCCGTGTTGACCGTGGCGTCGAGTGTGAGATTGTTGGTCACGGCATACTTTACATCGACACCGACTTCGTTGGTTCTGTCACTTTCCATGCGAAAGGCGGTACCCGCAACATTCAGTTCCGCCGCCTGATCGAGACCACCGAGCACGTACGGTGTCACGTACACGGGTTTTGCAGCGTACACGCCTTCCATCGTGATCCGTTGCGATTGTGAGGGCTTCGCAAACGCCAAACCCCAATTGGGCGGAATCGCCGGAAAGATTTGACGTTCATTTTTCCGGGCGATAAATCGATATACGATCATCCCCATCTCGACTTGCCCGTTATCGTCCTGGAAGCCGAGACTCGAGAACGGTATGCGGAATTCTGCAAACCAACCCTCGTCAGTCTCCGACGTTGCCACATCCCAATACGAGTTCCAGTTGGCGTTCATCGCACGCCCGCTGCTGAACTCCGCGTCAAAGGAAACCGAACGGTCAGTCCGCACACCGGCGGGTGTGGTGGTAAACCACACAGCGGACTCGTAATCGTTGTACGTATCCAGCACGATTGCCAGTAAATCATCTCCGCTGTATTGATCCCGATACAACGTGTTACTCCGCACCTGCGTGGGATCCGAATCGTACAACTTGCCGGACATGTAGACATATGCTTCATCATACGCGACGCGGACTTCAGTACGTTCCGTGAGTTCTCCTTCGAAGGTGGGTGTGAACATGGTCATTGGGAGTGGCTGGACGTCATCCCACGCCGCCTCGTCGACGCGGCCATCCAGCACGATCGGGCCGGAGAGACGGGTCAGCGTCATCCGCTGCTGGGCATCCAATTCGGTCGGGCCGGCCGCGGCAACACAACACGTCAACGCAGCTAGGCAAAAACATCTTAAACTCACAAATTCAGCACTTTCTGGGGCCGAGGAACGCCTCGTAAGCATACGTGCTTACCACACGGGCTGTTGGAAACAGTCGTTAGACTAAAGTAAAGTACGCGTCTCGGGGTTCCGATTCGCACGTTATCGTTGTTGTACTCGCGGAAACGATGGCCCAGCGGCATGTTTAGGCTATGCAACAACCGCCACTCGAGGGAGATCCGCATGTCGTGGTATAGCACCGAATCCTCGGGCGTCAATATGACGCCACTCCTCGCTCTGGCGCCACTGATGCTGTTATGCAGCGCCTGCCAGGCCACGCAAGTACTTCCCGGTCCGAGCTATTATCCGGGCTTCGGCAGCGATTGGGAAGTACGTGAGCCCGGGGCGTTGGGCATGAACGCCACGCGGCTCAACGAGGCCATCGCGTACGCGAACGCACACGAAACGGCCTTGTCACGCGACGCCGGCAAATGGCTCCGTGAACGGTTTGCCGGTATTCCTCATCAAGATATTGTCGGTCCAACCAAACCGCGCGGCGGTGTCAATGGTATCGTGTTGCGACACGGGTACATCGTGGCCGAGTGGGGTGATACACGTCGTGTTGATATGAATTTCAGTGTGACGAAGAGTTATCTGTCCACGGTGGCCGGCCTCGCGTACGACCAGGGGCTCATCGAATCGTTAGACGATCCGGTCAATCAACTCGTACAGGACGGGACGTTCGATGGATCGAACAACACACGAATCCAATGGAAACATCTATTGCAACAAACGAGCGAGTGGCAAGGTGAGTTATTTGGCAAACCGGACATCGCCGACCGACGAGAAGGCATTGACCGCCAGATCAACGAACCCGGCACGTTTTGGGAGTACAATGACGTCAGAGTCAATCTTCTGTCGTATTCCTTATTACACGTATGGCGACGTGCACTCCCCACCATTTTGCGAGAGAGGGTCATGGATCCAATCGGTGCGAGCACCACTTGGCGATGGTACGGATACGAAACGTCCTGGACGGACATGGATGGAATTCGGGTCCAATCCGTGAGCGGAGGCGGACATTGGGGCGGGGGTCTCTGGGCATCCACCCGTGATCATGCGCGGTTCGGATATCTTTTCCTCCGAAAAGGAAAATGGCGAAACCAACAAATCCTCTCGCAGGATTGGGTGGAGCACGCGACAACACCGGTTGATATTCAGCCAAACTATGGTTTCATGTGGTGGTTGAATACCAACCAGACACAATTCACCGCGGCGCCTAGCTCCAGCTTTTTTGCGTTGGGCGCGGGATCAACAAATGTTATTTGGATCGATCCCGAACACGACATCGTAGCGGTCACACGATGGGTGGATGGCAACGAGCATGTGAACGAGTTTATTCGATTAGTACTCGATGCTATCGAATCGGAATAACTTAAAAACGATCACCGGGCAGGTCGGATAGCTCTACCTACTACGATCGTTACGTTGTCGGTACCACCATCGTCGAGTGCGTCTTGTAATAGATCTTCGCAAACCTGCTTGGCCGACTTCATATTCTTCAAATGTTCCGTGATCTGTTCCTCAGACACGTGCTTCGTCAAACCGTCGCTACACAATAAACCCACGTGCCCCCAACTCTGATCCACCCGCGTTACAACCGGTGTCGAATGACTCCCGCCAATCGAGCTAGACAACACGTGCGCCAATTGTGTACGCTGCGCCTCGGTTCTTGACATAACGCCCTCATCGACCAGCTCTTGAGCCATCGTCTGGTCGCGCGATATCTGTGTGAGAACGCCTTTCCGGTAGAGATAACAGCGACTATCACCCACTTGTAATAGGTACGCCCTCGGCCAAATACCAATCCATAGCGTGAGGGTTGTGGCCATGCTGCCTGCATGATCTTCTTCTGCAGCCTGACTCATGACGCTCGCATGGCATCTCGTGGCGGCCTCCTGCAAGGCAATCAAGAATTGATCGTGGTCTTCCGTATCCGCCGTGTAGTAACATT
>JAZDDC010000660.1:0-12246 GCA_036679565.1 Gemmatimonadota bacterium | reverse complement strand
CGTCAGCGCCGGATAAGGCATCACGATGTCCCTATGGGGCTTGTTCGTCATCCTTGGTTCGGTCGGTGTCATACTTTCCCTCGGGGCCGCCGTCCTGCGACCCCGAGATCGTGTGTCTCCGCCTAACCTGCTGGACTCCGAGCAACCGTACCCGCAACGTGTGCTGCCTGGCGAGATGTCAGACGGACTTCAGGCCCGTGTTGAGGCGTTGGAAAACGAGGTCGATGATTTACATCGCGCGGTAGCGGCGTTGCGAGAAGAAAACGAACAATTGCACCAACGATTCGAGACGGATTCCTGAGAATCCCTCCGCCTGCCACCCGCGTGGCCGCCGGCATCATGGCCACGAGGCTCCTTGGACTCGTGCGAGAACGCGTGTTTGCGCATTTCTTTGGGTTGGGGCTCGAAGCCGATGCGTTTCGGGCAGCACTCAAGATACCGAATGTCATCCGCAATCTCCTTGGTGAAGGGACACTCTCGGCGTCCTTCATCCCGGTCTATGCACAGATGCTCGAACGAGGTGAAACGGATGCCGCCCGCCGTCTAGCTGGTGCCGTGGTGTCGTTCCTCTTGCTCGTGGCGAGTATTGCGTCGGTTGCTGGGATCTTGTTGGCGCCGGCCATTACACGTGTGGTGGCGTTCGGTTTTGGAGAGGAAGCGCGAATGCTTACGGCGTCACTTGTCCGAATCTTGTTCCCGATGTCCGGCATGCTGATCCTATCGGCGTGGTGTCTTGGCGTGCTGAATACGAATCGTCGTTTCTTTGTGACGTACGCGGCGCCCGCTCTTTGGAATGTTGCGCAGATCGCGACACTTGTAACACTTGGCGGCGTCCTGATGGGAGCGGACCTCGTGCGGGCCCTCGCATGGGGTGCGTTGGCGGGCACCGTGCTTCAGTTGATTGTACAACTGCCTGCGACACTTCGGTTCACGGGCAGGATCCGGTGGACCCTGAATCGTAACGTCGGAGGTTTTCGAAAGGTGGTGCGTGCCTGGTTGCCCGTCATTGCGGGCGCGGGAGCCCTTCAGATCTCGAGTTTGGTCGATATACAGTTGGCTGCGCTATTGGGGCAGGGTGCGGTCGCCAATCTAGGTTATGCGCAGTTGATCGGCATATTGCCCGTGTCACTGTTTGGAATCAGTGTCGCGGCTGCTTCGCTCCCTGAATTATCGCGCGAGGCGATCACGGCGTCCCCCTCAGCAATTCAGGATCGACTATCTGAAAGTATTCGTCGTATTTGGTTTTTTGTCCTGCCGTCGGCCGCGGCATTCGTTGCAATCTCGCCGGCGATTGTGGGGCTCATCTTACAGTCCGGCGCGTTCGATGCGTCCAGCACGCAGGCCGTAGCCGTAGTGTTGATGGGCATCGGCTTTGGATTGCCAGCCGCCGCCCTTATAAGATTGCTTGCGTCGGGCCATTACGCATTCGGCGACACAAAAGCCCCCGTCCGGATCTCATTTGCGTCGATTACGGTATCAGCTGTGAGCGGGTACGTTCTTATGCAGCAATTCGGTGTTTTGGGTATTGCGCTCGGCGGTGCCATTGGCGCGTATACGAATGCCCTACTCAATCTGGTGGCGTTGCATCGAAGGGTCGGCTCGGTCCTGTCAAGCGTAACGCTCCGATACTCGGCCATTGCCATGCTTGGCGCTGCCGCGGCGGGGTTGGCCGCACGCGGTGCCGTGCCGTTGGTGTCCGATCTTCCTGTCTCGCTCAGGGGACTGGTGGTTATGGCTGTTTTTGGAGCCGTGTATCTTTCCATCGTTGTGATTGGCCGGCACCCCGACGCGCGCTTTGGTCGAACGGCGCCTGAGTAAAATCTACGTAGATTGTTTGTCGTCAGATGATTCCCCCAACGATTGATGCCAAGATTTCCGCGTTACCGGAGCGACCCGGTGTGTACGTGTGGAAGGATAAAAAGGGGGCTGTTCTCTATGTTGGTAAGGCCAAGCGGTTGCGTCAGCGTGTTCGCCACTACTTTACAGCCGACCACAGTGGCAGTCCAAAGAATCGGCTTCTGGTCAAACGTATTGCCGATCTGGACACAATTGTTGTTCCCACCGAATCCCAAGCGCTCCTGTTAGAAAATAATTTGATCAAGGAGCATCGGCCTCGCTTCAACATTGCTCTCCGTGACGATAAGAGTTACCCGAGCATTGCCGTGACCTTGGGGGATCGTTTTCCACGGGTGCTTGTTGTCCGTCGTACGAACATCCCGCGTGCGCGGTACTATGGACCATATACGGATGTGGCCGTGTTGCGCCGGACACTTCGCGTGATTCGGAGAATATTTACCGTCCGGTCCTGCCACTACGATTTAATGGACGAACGACCGGAACGCCCCTGTCTCGACTACCATATCCATCGTTGTCTTGCACCATGCGTGAGTTTGCAGAGCCAAACGGAGTACGGAAGCATGATTCAAGATGTACTGGCGTTTCTCGATGGTAAAACGGTGGAGGTGCGGGGGAGTCTACGGACCCGAATGGAAGCGTCAGCCGAGAGACTGGAGTTCGAACGGGCGGCGGAACTGCGTAATTCCATTCGCTGGTTGGAACAGCTGGAGCGACAACAGAGTGTCGAGGTGGTCGGTGGCGGTGATGCGGATGCAATCGGGTATGCTCGAGACGGTGCCGACGCTGTTGGCGTTATTCTTCGCGTCCGCGATGGTAAGGTCGTTGGTCGTCAGCAACGTTTCCTTGCCAACCTCACAGACGAGTCGGATGAAACAGTTTTGACTGCCTTCATTGTCCGGTATTACTTCCCGGAAGAGGAGCGTGCGGCTCGTGTGATCTTACCTTTTGAACCCGGAGATTTTGAGCAGGTCCAGGAACTGCGACCGGATTCGCGGTGGTCCATCCCACAGCGTGGCGCGGCATATCGGTTGGTGGAGCTTGCCGATCAAAACGCACGGCATCTCATGGAGTCGTTGAAAATCGAGTCGTTAGAAGCGGATGAGCGTGTTGAGGATCCCGTGTACGCCCTCGGACGCGATCTCGGTCTGGCGTGTGTGCCCCGGGATCTGGTGTGCATCGACATATCCACGAGCCAGGGCAGGGACACGGTGGGCTCGTTGGTTTGGTTTGAAGGCGGTCGGCCCAAAAAGGCTGACGGACCTCATGGTGATTGACGGTGGTAGGGGACAGCTCAACGCGGCGCGGAGCGCGTTGGCGCAGATCAATGCCCCTGACATCCCGCTTGCAAGTCTTGCCAAAAAGGAAGAGGAAATATTCCTACCAAACCAAGAGTCCAGTGTGCGACTTTCGCGTAGCTCTCCGTCGTTAAAATTGTTGCAGCGTGCCAGGGATGAGGCGCACCGGTTTGCGGTTACATACAATCGAAAGGTTCGCAAGGATCGGACGTTGACCTCAGAACTTCTCAACGTGCCCGGTGTGGGTTCGTCCAAACGAACAGCCCTCCTGGACCGGTTTGGTAGTCTGGCAGGAGTCAAGCTTGCAACTGTGGATGAGATCGCGTCCGTTCCGGGTCTGTCGCCGCGGTTGGCAGAACGTATCCTCAACACAATTGGTCAATGACAAGATTCGATTGGAACCTCAAGTGCTCAAGCTGCGAGCTGATAAGCGCCGCAGACGGTTTGCGCGATGTGTGTACCGAGTGTGGAGATCCATGGTTGGTGCAATATGATCGCAAACCGCATCCCGAAGATCGAACCAAACTGCTGATGCGAGATTGGAGCATGTGGAGGTATCGCGAATGGATGCCTCTCATGCCCGGCGAAGAACCGGTAAGCCTCGGCGAGGGCATGACGCCGTTGATGCGGAGCCCGTCAGTTGAACGGTTGACCGGTGTCGAAACGGTGTGGGTGAAGGACGAAGGGCAGAATCCGTGCGGTTCATTCAAAGCACGTGGTCTGTCCGCTGCGGTCACACGCGCCGTGTTGGCGGGTGTGAAATCGTTTGTGATTCCGACGGCCGGGAACGCGGGGGTTGCATTGGCTGCCTACGGTCAACGCGCCGGTGTACCGGTTCGTGTCTTTGCGCCGCGATCTACTCCATCAACAATCTTGCAGCAGATCACCTTGTTCGGCGCTAACCTTGAGTTGCTCGACGGACACATCGGCGATTGCGGGAAAGCCGCGCGAGCACACGCAAAAGAAACCGGTGCGTACGACGTTTCTACGTTGCGGGAACCGTACCGGATCGAAGGCAAGAAAACGATGGGAATCGAGTTGGCTGAACAGTTGGGGTGGTCGTTGCCCGATTGCATCCTTTATCCAACCGGAGGTGGCACGGGTCTCATCGGCATGTGGAAAGCGTTCGCAGAGCTGCGAGATGCCGGGTGGATTACTGATGAATGTCCCCGAATGTTCAGTGTCCAAGCTACAGGTTGCGCCCCGGTTGTGCAGGCCTACCGTGAGGGGAAGGCGGCAACAGAACCCTGGGATGATCCGCAAACCGTGGCGAGTGGGCTGCGAGTCCCGGCTCCACTCGGCGGCAAGATTATCTTACGCGCTATTCGCGAAACCAACGGTGACGCCGTTGCCGTCAGCGACGAAGATCTCAGTGCAGCCAGCGACGAGTTGGCTTCGAGTGAGGGCATTGACTCATGTCCCGAGGGTGGCGCAACCGTAGTGGCGCTCAAGAACTTGGTAGAGTCCGGTCGGATCGCCCCCACCGAATCGGTCGTCCTTTTCAATACCGGCGCCGGTTGGCTCTACCGCTAGCCAACCGCAAAAGAAGATGCTTTTTTCGAGCGGGTAGCGGGTAGCGGGTAGCGGGTAGCGGGTAGCGGGTAGCGGGTAGCGGGTAGCTGAGCCATCTTCAATGGCTCCTTCGGTCGTCTTACGGGTTACAATGATTAGGCCCAAGAATGGCCAAACAAATACCGCAAACAAGGGTCGGCAGAGGATGGTACCGCCCTTCACGGCGTATCTCCCAACCGAAACGCGCTGGCGGGCACTCCACGAGAGGGGTGTTTGTGGCGAGGCATCACATTGAGAAAAAAAGGTCAGGAATGAAGAAACTCGGATGTTCATTTTTGTTGGCGTTGGCGTTCGGCGCCACGGCACCGGCTCATGCACAGTTCTATTTGCCACCACAGTGCGACATCGATACCAAGCATTTTCTGGTAAACCAGGCGCAGTTGTATGTGAAAGCGGCATCAGAGACCAGCGATGAAGCCCAGCGGGATCAGGCGCTACAGGATGCCGATCGTGTCCTGCAAGATGCGGTCGAGCGTGGCGAGGTCGGTGAGGTCGGGGTGTGGTATTTCCTGGCCCGGACCTATGGGATGATGGGTGATTTCCGTGGCGCGGATTCGGCGTTTGCCAAGGTTGAGTCCATGATGCCCGAGTGTGTCGATGATACAGACACCCACCGTAACATGTTCTGGGTGCCGGTCTACAACCAGGCGGTCGCGTCTATCCAGGCTTCTGACATGACCGGTGCTATTCCGACGTTGACAAAGGCCAATGACATTTATCACAAGGAACCCTTTGTTCCTTATTACCTTGGGTCCGTTTATGCCCAGGAGTCTGCCCCCGACAGCGCCATCAAGTACTTCAAGCAAGCTGTCGAACAGATGGGCCCCGCACCTGATTCGACCTATGAAGATTCCCGCGATCTTTCGGTCTTCAACATTGCCCGATTGTATCACCAACAAGAGAATTGGGACTCAGCTCTGGTTTGGTACGAGGCGTATCGTGAAATCAAACCGAACGATCGAGACGCAATGTTAGGGCTTGCGTACTCGTACGAGTCAAATGGTGACACGGCCCGCTCGTTGCAGGTGTATGAGGAAATCGTCAACAATTCCACCGACGCAACGTCGAACGATCTTTTTAGCATCGGTGTGTCGTTGTTCAATGCGGAAGCCTTTGCCATTGCTGCTAAGGCGTTTGAGGCAGGCCTGGCCAAGAACCCGTATCACCGCGACGGCATTTATAATCTCGGCCAGAGTTACTTCGCCATCGCGAGTCCAGTGAACACGGGTGATGAGGACGCACCTGAGCCCACGGCGGAAGAGATGGCCACGCGAACACGTGCGGCGGAGGATATGTTGAATGCGGCGCGCCGTCTCGTCGAGGTTGATCCCAGCAATCGTGACGCCCTCATGATGCTGGCGCAGGGATGGCAGCTTGCTGGTGATGACGATTCGACCATCGCCGCTTTCGAGCTTATCGATGCGCTCGATTATGACGTACTATTCACGGAATTCAATGAGATGGAAGGCGGCTTCGAGCTGGCCGGCGCCATTGAGAACCTGCGAGAGGAAGAACTGACGATTCCGGCGGTCACCTTTGAGTTCGTGGACGCCGAGGGAACGGTAATCGGGACCGAGATGTTCGCGGGTGCGACGTTGGAACCGCTTGGTCGAACTGAATTTCGATTCTCAGCAACGGGCGACGGAATTGTAGCCTGGCGCTATAGTATTCCGGAAGCCACACAGTAAATAAGTTCCTTTGACTCAACCGCATTCGGCGGCAACGGGTTGATCTGTTGTCGCCGATTGCGCATCGCGGGCGTAATTCAGCGGTAGAATGCCAGCTTCCCAAGCTGGACGTCACGGGTTCGAGTCCCGTCGCCCGCTCTCTTAACCCAAGCACGTCGTGAGGGGACGACGCAGGTGTTGGGCCACCTGCGATACAAAGCATACACGTAGCACGACTGCTCCTAACGTCGGCCGGTCAACGGCGGTGTTCTACGATCAATTCGATGTCATCGAACCACGCCGTTGCCGATCCGCTGGTGTCGTCTGTATCGACCACGATGGCTATTCCTGCCAGGTCGGGCGGTGCCTCCCCGAAAGCATCCCAGTAGTCGGCGGTCACATCTCGCCGCTCGGCCACCCACTCTTGGGCACGTTCGTCTCCACTGCGAAGCACGAGGGTGGTAATCTTGGATGTGTATGGGCTGGGAAAAACACTCCCCACCGGTTGTTGGCCTGCCCACGCGTAGGCCAATGCTCTGGTGTCCGGACCCAACTCACCTTTGCCGAACAGAACAAACACACGTGCCGCATAGTCGTCGCCATTCTTCTCTGTTTCCGCGTTGTTTTCTGTCAGGCTGGCCATCACACGCCATTGCCATCGTAGCTCCGTCCGAGAAATGTTCCGTCCGTCGATAGAAACGATGAACGCCGCCGCCGCGTTGGTGCTGACCGCCTCCAGCACCGCTTCTCCGTCGATATCAACGACCCTGTATTCGGTAGAACGTCGATCGAGCCGTTGTTCTCGCCACCGGTCGGACCCGCTTGTAAAATCTTCTTTGAAGAGGGTGTGTGGTTCACCCGTGCCTTGCGCACATTCGCGTGGGCGATTGCGACAGTAGTCGTTTAGTGACCAATCGTAGTCGAGATGACGGACTCGAACATTGTCACTCCTGTTGCCGAGTAACGCATCGTTCTCCACCGTCAGGAAGGGGCGAATGTAGTCAACCACCGACCCCTGTCGTTCGAAGTCTTTTCGAAACCACTTGAATATCGACGAGATACGTATCTCGGACCGTCTCCTGTCGTCTGCCGCAGTCTCAATGCGGAATCCCCGCACCGAATCGGCCAGGAATCGTCGTGCGGCCGTGTCGAGCTGTTCATCGAGCCTGCTCGCCTCGAACGCTTCCGCGGCGAGTTGGGGACATGACACGGACGCACACACGATTGCAAAGTGAATTCGAGGTTCGTCAAATTCACGGCGCAGGATCTCATGCTCGATATCGTCGAGTGAGTAATTATCCCCCCCAACTGACCACTCGCGGATCTTCCATCGTCGCGGGATATCACGAATGCTTCTGAGGTCCGGGTATCTGGTCAGGATCAGCTTAATTGTGTATGCGTTGTAAGCGTTGATCCATAGCGCAAGTTGTTCTTTCTCGCTAAGGCTGGCCGGATTAGTTGTGGCGAGCGACTGCAGATAGCGGTCCAGTTCAGCTTCGTGCGTTTGGAAGCATGCGTAGTCAACCCATCCGTCCTTGACGAAGCCTTTGAGCAGCCGATCGAATTGCCCGTGTGACTCCATCGATACGGCTGGTGGCAACGAGCACTCTCCCGAGACAACCGGTTCCGCCGCGACGACGTCAAAATCGCCAAGACCAAACGATGCGCCAATAGCAGCGACCCCAGCGATCGTGCAGAATCGGCGAGGAGTCCCGTGTCGGTTGTACTTAGGTGTATGAAAGGCGATGCGTGTTGCCATGCGAGTGCTCCGGAGTGACGTCAAACGCTTTTTAAAACGACGGTTTGCGTTCTCTCGTTCCGGAGATTAGAGCAACCTAAGCCCAATCTAATCATGGCTTGATCTGCGTGGGCGGACCCCGTTGACCTGGTCCAGCGACTCGAACCGACGCATCAATACGACCAGAACACCGCCACGCCACAAGTAGCACCCGGAAGCGCAAATCGCGCAGGTACCTGCGACGGTGAGTACACTTCCACTGCGGTGAGGTCTGTGGTTGACACGACGTTATCGACATCGGTGGTGAATGAGTCGCCCAGGAACACACCATCTAGAAAGAGGAGCATGGGGCATTCAGTAACCGTGACGTCTCCACCGCTAAAGGTTGTCGTCGAACGCTCTGTGTTTGTGGTGACTATGCGGGTGATCCGTTGCCCAACGTCGCGCGATGGTTCGAGGATATTGCGCCGAGTGTCGCCGTTAGTTCCGTAGAATGGGTTTGGGCGTACACGCACTCCCCGCATTCGTCGCAACACATCCGTAGCGTTGGTGGGATGCCATTTCTCGAAATCGTCGCGGGTCAGATAACTTCCGAACCCCGTATTGCGCCGTTGTTCGAAGCCCGACAGCTTGGGCGTGACGCCTTCGGCCTCGACAACAATTGGGTCGAGTCTCACCGCGTCCGGGTTGGCTCGTTCCATGAGAATCGCACCAGCGCCTAACACGATCTGACTCCCGGTTTGGGCCTCAGCGACGTGCCGCTGCATACGGTATCCCAGTTTTCTGAAGCTCAGTTGTACATGGCCCCCGGGTAGATTTCCCAACACAAACAAACCCGAGGAGTCCGTATTCGCGGCTTGCATAGTGCCTTCCACGCTCACGTTTACACCGGACAACCCAAAACCCGTGAAGGCGTCCGTCACGGTCCCGGTCAACTGGGCTGTGTAGGCGGTTGTGGAACGAACAGTCATATCGAGCCGCCCAACGGGGTGCATCAATAGGTGGAGTGCTCCACCGTCGAATTGCACAGTGTTAGACTCGAACCGAACACGTAGGAACGAACTGCGTTTTTCATCGTTGGTCGCCGCGACCGCGATGGTGACACCGGTGGGAATATTGCATACGGTGTACATGCCGAGACTGTCCGTGACGACAATATCGTGGGATCGATCGTTGGCAAACCTTTGGAACCTTTGAGGGACTAAATCACGAGACACCGAGACGAGCGCACCGGGAACAGGCTGATTCGTTTCGCCATCACGTACTACACCGACCAACATCTTCCGACCTGCCACGATCGTCAGTTCTGGGCACTGGTCACTCAACACCTTTGTCATGGGCGGCACCGTGAATGAAACGGCGGTCTCCGTGCCACGTTGCAATGCGACCGTCTTTGCCTCTGACACGAATCCCAGCGAGTCGAGTCTGTGGTGACCAAATACGACATCGTACATGCCGTTGAGATAGCCGGCTAAGGCAAATTCTCCGTTCGCATCTGTCTGGGTCCAGTAATGCGTCCCTGCAACCGCTACGATTCCCCCATGGAGCGGCGTGTTGGACGAACTGTCATACACCGAGCCGTGCAACACGGCAATGGAGGCGTCCGACCATGCCTGGCTTCCCACGGCGTTGCTGACATCGAGCACGTTGGCGCCAACTTCGTCAAAACCCAACCGACCAAGCGGCTGCTCCCCATTCGATAGGTTGATGTCGTCCAGAAATCGGTACTCGACAAGACTGAGGGTGGCCGAGTCGCCGTTCAAAACGAACGCACCCGCGATACCGTTGACGGCGAGACTATCCCGCGGCTCGAACCGCAGCGCGACGAAACCGACCTCTGGCCAATCGTCCAACCAAATACAATGTGTTGTGGTGAAATTGCGTAGCGGTATGACCTGCCGGAACGTCCCGTGACGTCCTCAGACGAATAATCCAGGAAAGGCGTGCCGGACACATCGACCAAAATGGAGTCGGTCTCTTGCGCGACACGACCGTCCAACCGCAGGGCCCGCCGAAAGAGTTGTGCGCGGAATGTGAGGTGACCATGGCGGCGGGTTTCCTGCGTTGCCCGCAATGCTTTGGTGGCCTCGCCCCAAATACGACCGGTCAAGCTCGCATCGATCGTTTCGCACCGGGCCGGCCGATCCGCTGCGAGATCGATGTGCACCGGACTCAGCACCACATCGTAATCGACGTGCGTGGAGCGATCTGTGTTTGCCATGAATCGAGATGACGGTGATGCGTCGAACCCTACCAATTCCGCACGAACGAAATATTCTCCCTCGTGCTCGACGCCCAAACGAAACAACCCATCCGCATCCGTGACGGAGCGGGCAACCTCGCCCGCGGAGTCTTGTACCAGAATCACATACGTGGAAGACAGTGGCGCCCCATGTTCCGCCGATGTCAATCGTCCCTCCACGATTTGACTCTGCAACGGTTTGGCCATTGCAAGCATCATCAGGATGGTTAGTGGAGCGAGGGTGCCAGGTGTGCTAAGGCGGATCATATTGTAAAATGGGGAGGTACCACGCTAGAAGCGAGGGGGGGCCGGCAAGTTTGCCCGTCCCGTTCCTACATGAACCGCAACAAGCCATATCCTATGTTGTCTGACAAAAAAGCACCAAGAGTTGAGTTTCAAACGATCAAGCTCATTCCATCTATGATGGCTGCGGCGTGTTTTCTTGCGATGGCGGGCGAGGCCGGTGCCCAGACGATTGCGGGACATGTAATCGATAACGCGACCCGTACACCCATCGCAGGTGCCTTTGTCCTCGCGATGGACGCTCAGGGGCTGGAAGTCGGTCGTGCGCTGACGACCGTGGCGGGCCGTTTCGAACTCGACGGACGTCAAAGAACGTCCGTTTTACGTGTCGAGCAAGCGGGGCTCGCATCGACGGATTTACGGATTGAAAACACGTCCACGCAGGCGTTGGGTTCCGTCGAAATCGGTATCCGCATCCGACCGATTGTCCTCACGGGTGTCACGGCCGGTGATGGCAGTTGCCGTGTGGATCCTGACGCTGATCCTGGCACTCGACTGTTGTGGCGAGAGGCCCGTAAGGCTTTGTCCGGGCTGGCATGGAGTGAACGTTCCCCGCGCTATGCGTATGATGCCGCGGAGTACGAGCGTTTCGTCAGCGCGGACGGCGCAATCGTTGGCGAAACCACGGAGTCCGTAACCGGCGGGAGTCTCGCACCTCACCTCCTGCGTGGACTGGCTTCCGGCGTCGCCAGTGCCGACTGGTTTCTCACCGAGGAGTTCATCGCCTCGCATTGTTTTTCGCTTGAACGTCAGGTGGGTTCAACACAGGTGGGGCTCGCCTTCGCGCACGGCGGCGATTCGACAGGGGACATCTCCGGCACACTGTGGTTGGATTCGGCGACGGCGGTTCTTGCGTCCGTGACATTGCGTGTGGCCGCGAATGCCGACGAACCCGCAACCACGAGTCGCTTGACGTTCGAAAGACTGGCCGATGGTGGTTGGGTTGTAAAGGCGTGGGAAACCGTAGCGCCCGTCGCCGGTGATAACAATGTCGCCGAACCAACCGGTGTCGTGCAAACTGGCGGAATGCTCACCGCCGTGCGTGTGGGTGACCTCACGGTCTTCGAAGATCTGCGTGTGACCATCGTTACCGGAACCGTGTACGACTCGACGGTCGGCAACGTCTTACCGAATGCCGTGGTCGCACTGTCGGGAACGGAACATTGGACGACAACCGATCAGTCGGGTGCCTTCTTCCTTGCAGGCCATTTTGAAGGAAAATACGATATCGTCTTTGGCCACCCGCGTGTCGACTCGATTGGATTTATATCACCGGCAAAGTCGCTAGATCTTGAGTTGGGCATAACACGGAACGTAAACTTTGGGGTTCCGCCCCTGAGATCGGTGCTTGCCTCCAGATGCCCCACGATAGCCCTGACACCGTTGCGGCGTGTGCTGTTTGGCATCGTGAGAGATTCGCAAGGAAGACCGGTTGTGGGTGCCGATGTTGCGGCCTTCTGGCAGTTCATACCGACAGACCTTCAGAGTTTCGGGGTCGATGACCAAGAGGCCCGCGGGAGGACGGATGACCGTGGGACCTTTACGTTGTGTGGTCTGAGCGTGGGACGCGAA
>JAZDDC010000066.1:0-16968 GCA_036679565.1 Gemmatimonadota bacterium | reverse complement strand
GGCAGCTGCGTCGTTGGCCGAGCTAGGATACCGTGTAAAGTGCTTTTGTTTTCAGGACAGTGCAAGACGCGCACACAGTATCGCCGCGCAGGGTGGAATCAACGCGGCAAAGAACTATCAGAACGATGGTGACAGCGTCTACCGTCTGTTTTACGACACTATCAAAGGCGGCGATTTTCGCTCACGCGAAGCGAATGTTCATCGGCTTGCCGAGATTAGCCTCAACATCATCGACCAGTGCGCGGCCCAAGGTGTCCCGTTTGCCCGAGAATACGGCGGGCATCTGGCAAACAGGTCGTTCGGTGGGGCGCAGGTCTCACGGACGTTTTACGCACGCGGTCAAACGGGGCAACAACTTCTTTTGGGTGCGTACCAAGCACTGTCAAAACAGATAGGTCTTGGTGCGGTACAGATGTTCCCGCGAACGGAGTTACTCGATATCGTCGTCATCGATGGCACGGCACGTGGCATCGTGACACGGGACTTGGTGACAGGCAAAGTCGAGACGCATGCTGGACATGCTGTGGTTCTTGCAACCGGTGGTTACAGTAACGTCTTCTACCTTTCGACGAACGCCAAAGGGTGCAACGTAACGGCCACGTGGCGAGCGCATCGTCGAGGAGCCGCTTTTGCGAATCCGTGTTTTACGCAAATCCACCCAACCTGTATTCCGCACGGCGGCGACTATCAATCGAAATTGACACTCATGAGCGAGTCGCTTCGGAACGACGGTCGGATATGGGTGCCACAAGCAAACGGCGACACACGTCGCGCTCGCGAAATCCCTGACGCTGAACGCGACTATTATCTCGAACGCATCTATCCGAGCTTTGGCAATCTTGTACCACGGGATGTGGCATCACGGCGTGCGAAGCAAGTCGTGGATGGAGGGCAGGGCATTGGCGAGTTGCGCAATGGCGTGTATCTCGACTTCAGAGACGCCATCAACCGGCTGGGTGAGCAAACGATTGCCGAGCGATATGGCAACCTGTTCGACATCTACCAGCAGATTACGGGTGAAAATCCAAGCGAAGTGCCCATGCGCATCTATCCGGCGCCACACTATACGATGGGTGGACTTTGGGTCGACTACAATTTGATGAGCAACATTCCAGGACTTTTTGTAATTGGCGAAGCCAACTTCTCTGACCACGGTGCCAATCGGCTGGGGGCCAGTGCACTCATGCAGGGACTGGCGGATGGATACTTCGTCTTGCCATACACGATTGGCGACTACCTGGCTCAAGTGAACTTCGAGGATGATGACGTACAACACGCCGCATTCGTGGACACGGTGAAACAGGTGCAGGAGAAAACCAAACGGTTGCTGAACGTTAACGGCACACGGTCGGTGGACGATTTCCATCGTGAACTTGGTCAGTTGATGTGGAATCATTGCGGCATGTCACGCACTGCCGATGGGTTACGTGAAGTGTTGAAGGCGGTACCCGAGTTACGAGAACGGTTTTGGCGTGATGTCCGGGTGTTGGGAAACGGCGAGGACTTCAATCAGTCGCTTGAAAAGGCCGGGCGTGTCGCCGATTTCCTTGAATTTGCAGAATTGATGGTACGAGACGCGCTCGAGCGTCATGAATCGTGCGGTGGTCATTTCCGTGAGGAACATGCAACCTCCGACGGTGAAGCGCTGCGCGACGACGAGAACTTCGCGCACGTTTCGGCATGGGAGTTCACCGGAGTCGGTGAAGACCCCGTGTTACATCGCGAGCAACTTGAATTTGAGTATGTGCATCTCACCCAACGAAGCTACAAGTAGATGAAACTGACTCTCCACGTGTGGCGTCAAAGCGGGCCTAAGCAAACCGGTGTCTTCAAACGTTACGAGGCCAAGGACATCAGCGAACACATGTCTTTTCTCGAGATGTTAGACGTCGTAAACGAACAGCTCATCAAAACCGGCGAAGAGCCCATTGCGTTCGAACACGACTGCAGGGAAGGTATTTGCGGATCTTGTGGCATGGTCGTCAACGGTGTGCCCCACGGTCCAAAGGACGCCATTACGGTGTGCCAACTTCATATGCGGACGTTCGCGGACGGGCAAGAGATCTTCATAGAGCCCTGGCGTGCCTCGGCGTTCCCCGTGATAAAAGATTTGGTAGTAGACCGCTCAGCATTCGATCGAATTATTCAGGCCGGGGGTTTTATTTCGGTGCGCACCGGCAGTGCACCCGATGCGAATACGGTGCCGATCCCTAAGGTCGCGGCGGACGCAGCCATGGATGCCGCCGCTTGCATCGGTTGCGGTGCGTGTGTGGCGGCCTGTCCCAACGCATCAGCAATGTTATTCACGGCCGCGAAAGTGACACACCTTGGCCTGTTGCCGCAGGGGCAACCGGAGCGACCCGAACGTGTGACCCAAATGGTTGCGCAAGCCGATATCGAAGGATTCGGATACTGTAGCAATCATGGCGCGTGTGAGACGGCATGTCCAAAGGAGATCTCAATCGATTGTATTGCACAATTGAACCGAGATCTGCTGGTCGCATCCGCTCGTGGTGCTTTGTAGTTAACCGCCCTCGTACGTCACCGAATTCCTTGGCGTCTCCCAGAGCACAATTCGGATCAAACGCCCGGGCAATTGTCCTGCAAGTCGTTGCCAAATCACCGCGGCAATGTTTTCGGCTGTTGGATTCAGTGAAGCAAACTCAGCAACGTCTAAATTGAGGTTCTGGTGATCTAAGTAACGAACCACACGATCACCCACGATCCGCTTGATCTCACCCAGGTCCGCCACAAAACCCGTGATGGGATCAATAGGTCCTTCCACCGAGACGTCAAGTTCGTAGTTGTGCCCATGATAGTTCGGGTTGTTGCAAAGTCCGAAAATCTCGCGGTTCTCGTCGTCAGACAGGGCAGGATTGTGGAGTCGGTGTGCCGCGTTGAAATGCACACGCCGCGTTACCGTCATGGAGCATTTCGCTTTCGTCATTGGCTGTCCGCTGCCGGCTCCATCTTCCAGAACGCGATACCACCGGGCTGGTACTGGACCTCGACGGACGCGACACGTGTTTGAGACACAAGATCTATCACGTCCACGGTTCCCCGGATTGCGCCGACGGCCTCGTTTGAGATAAACGCGTAACGTGAGTCGGGTGTAATGACCACACCGTGTGTGACCGGTTGTGTCGTTTCGATTCGTGTTTGCGCAGCCGACGACAACTCGATCACGGCCACGGCTTGATCACCTTTCAGCGACACCACGAGGTAACGACCGTCCGGGCTCACATCTGCGTTGTACGGACCGGCTCCGGTGTCGAACACCCGTGATATTGTAAGCGTGGAACGATCGATCTCCAGGACCTGCCGCCGTCCATTACACGGTATGTAAAGATGGTTGTCATCGGCAGATAGTACCACCCAGGTCGGTTTGCACACGTTCGGCCCTACCACGCGACTGTCCGACTCGTCCAGTGGGAGCAATCTTTCGTGGCCCTTGGTCAACGCAAACCGCCGATTCACGGCCAGACGGTCCGTCGCAATTTCAACCAACTGGTCACTCATCATGCACGTGGAATAGTGTCGCAAACCGTCCGCACTCAAACGACTGCCATGGGGCATGACACACGTTTCGATCTTTGTCATTTCGTTCATGGACGGCGTAAACACGGCCGACACCGAACTGGGCATCGGATCCCCATGGAGGTTGAAGTTCACGATAAAAAGAATCGAGGCATCCGGAACAATTCCCATCGTCGCCGGAAACAAACCCACGGTCGTAGAGTCCACGAACCGATCCGAACCGGTCTCGAACTTCCAGATCTTTCCGTATGGAGTCCCGTGTGCCAAAGACACATACCAATGCACCCCGTCCGGAGATACCGACACGCCATGTGCACCGTCTAAGTCGGCCGGGTGGAGGCCTACCGTGATCGTTTTCTCTTCCACTAGTCCGGCAGCGCCGAAACGTATCAACGAAACCATGTCGGACGACTCGTTCGCCACGTACACCCAATAGTCAGCGTTCGGAGCTGACTGTCCAACCAATCCGAACGGGAGGAGGAGCCCCATCGCAAATGTGGTGTACGCGAGTTCGGCGAACCTACGGCGCCTATCCATGCTGGCGGTCACGGGTTCTACCGGGTTGGCCTGTTGTGCCTGGTAACCCAAAGAAGAAACTCCTCGCGGATTCAGGGGTGAAACGTGTTGTCGGAAGCTAACTGTTCGCGTCGGAAAATTACCACGTGATTGGGCGCGAGAACACGTAATCTAGGTCATTGCCAGCGAGTTAATTCTTTACTAGGTTGGCACTTACAGCCTCCGGAGGCTATGCGCAGTTATGTGGAAGACATTGATGATGGGCTCGATCGCGATCCTTCCGGCGTCTGCGGCAACCGCGCAGGGTCGTGGTCTTGATATCACATATGGGAAGTGGTGGTCCAACGGTAGTGGCGGGGCGGCCAGTGTCGTCACCGCATCCCTCAACAAGCATTGGTTTGGACCGGTGTCTTGGGGCATCGGCGTGAACCATGTCAGTGATCAGCAATCGCTGGTGAGCCGTAGCATCACCGGTGGAGAAGCTTTTCTTCGTTTTGGTGGTGTGTCTGGCGGACCGTATGCTGTGAGCGCCTTTGGCATCGGTCGTCAACACAACCAGAGCACCATAGATGGACAATGGAGTCTTGGTGCGGGGTACGCACATGACGCCTTATCCTTCCTACGACTTACCGGCGAAGCACGGTACAGAGTCGAAGATCAACTGATACGTGGGTTTTGGGCGCGCAGTCCATCGGATCGGGGCGGCATCATGGTGAACGCCGGCCTAACACTTCGCTTTGGCCGCTCCTCCGCGCGCAGACCGCCAAACCCCGTGGTCCGTCCACCCATTCGCCGACCGCCAGAAGAGGCTACGGAATCCGGTGGTGACCGTGAACGGAGTCGGCCGGCGTTGTCCACAACGGCGCGATTACCACGAGCCACATCCGCAATAGCTGCCAACGTCGTCGAGACCGCAGTGAACGTCATGGGGTCTCCGTATCGATGGGGTGGTACCGATGCGAATGGTTTTGATTGCTCCGGTCTAATCCAATACGCCTACGCCAGACACGGTATCATTGTGCCGAGAGTAAGCAGGGACCAGGCCCGCCACGGTGAGTATGTCGAATGGACAGTTCATTCATAGTTCGTCGGGGGGTGTGCGATTGTCGAACCTCAATGGTACGGACGGGAACAGCTTGTACTACCAACGTCGGTGGGTGGTCGCTCGACGCGTGTTGAACGACTGACCAGGCATAACCTTCCAAAACCGGTAACGAAATGCCCTGGATTTCTTGGATCGATGAGTCGGACGCGACAGGTGACTTAGCCAAGCGTTACAAGAAACATCGCGGGCTGCACGGTGTCGATCACATTCTTAAAATTCATTCGCTCAATGCGCCGTCGCTCGAACACCACTATCGCATGTATGAACATCTCATGCGCGGGCCCTCGGATCTTTCCAACGTCGAACGTGAAATGATTGCCGTGACAGTTTCGGTTGCGAATGATTGTTTTTATTGAATACGCCATCACGGAGCGGGTCTCCGTCGGTTACTAAAAGACGGCGCGCGAGCTGCCGCGGTCCGCGACGACTTTCGATCGGCGAGGCTTTCCCCAAGAGAACGCGCAATTCTGGAATACGCGACCAAACTGACAAACACACCGAAGGAAATGTGTGAGGGCGACGTCGTAGCACTACGCGACGAGGGGTTGTCAGATGCCGAGATCTTGGATGTTTGTCAGGTGACCTCCTATTACAACTATGTGAACCGGCTTGCGGATGGTTTAGGTGTGGAACTCGAAGCGTATTGGAAGCGGATTCCGGAGGACTAGTAACCTCGCGGTTCGAGTTGGGACTTCTCAAAAGCGACTGCGCCACAGAATCCGCAGAACCTACGGATGCCTCCGATTCCGCTAGAAAAGAACAAACAGAACACACCTTCTTTTTTCCGTGGATTCCGTGGCGCGGTTGGTCGCGACGCCGGATTTCCAATCGACACTGCATTCGGGGCCATGTCTCCGACCTAGATGGTCGGATGATGTCGAGACTTTTGATGGCCAGTGGGGATGGGGTGGGGGTTGAGAATCGTGGTGTGTTTGCCTAAGTTACCGCTCCTAGCACTCGACTGCCTTGAGTGCTAGTGAACAATATCTCATAAGTTTAAACCACCAACGTACTTACGCTCTCGGAGGCATAGGCGAACATGGCGACTGCTTCGAAAACCAAGAAGAAGCTCGGCGTCCAGCCACTCGGGGACCGCGTTGTGATCACTCCCATGGAGGAGACTGAGAACATGCGCGGCGGCTTGTACATTCCCGACACCGCAAAAGAAAAACCACAGCAGGGTCTCATTGCTGCGGTAGGTCCCGGTCGCTACGAAGAAGGTGCGCGCGTCCCAATGGACCTGACAGTTGGCCAAACAGTCCTGTACGGCAAGTACAGCGGCACCGAAGTGACGGTCGACGAGGAACAATACCTGATCATCAAAGAATCTGACGTTCTGGCCGTCATCGGCTAGAAACGTCGCGTCAAGGAGCTTTATCGATGGGAACTTCGAAGGAACTGCATTTCGACATTGATGCGCGGGCGCAGCTGAAGCGCGGTGTTGACCAACTGGCTGATGCGGTCAAGGTCACACTCGGTCCCAAGGGCCGCAACGTCGTGATCGACAAAAAGTTCGGTAGCCCCACCATCACCAAAGATGGTGTGACTGTCGCGAAAGAGGTGGAGCTGACCGATCCGGTGGAAAACATGGGTGCTCAGATGGTCAAAGAGGTCGCGACCAAAACCTCTGACGACGCAGGTGACGGGACCACCACGGCGACCGTGTTGGCTCAGGCCATTTACACTCAGGGTCTCAAAAGCGTAACAGCGGGTGTAAACCCGATGGCCATCAAACGCGGCATCGACCGCGCGGTTGATCAGGTCGTTGACGATTTGGCAAAGCTCTCGGTCCCCACCAAGGGGAAGACCGAGATCGCTCAGGTGGCTGCCATCTCCGCGAACAGCGACATGGAAATCGGCGAACTCATCGCTGAGGCCATGGAGAAAGTCGGCAAAGACGGCGTCATCACGGTGGAAGAGGCGCGCGGCTTGGACACGGAACTCGAAACGGTTGATGGTATGCAGTTCGACCGTGGATATCTGTCACCTTACTTCGTGACAGATCCCGAGAAGATGGAAGTGAGTCTGGAAGATGCGTACATCCTGATTCACGATAAGAAAATCTCGGCGATGAAGGACCTGTTGCCCATCTTGGAGAAGGCTGCGCAAACAAGTCGTCCACTTCTGATCATTTCCGAAGACGTCGAGGGCGAAGCACTCGCGACTTTGGTCGTTAACAAGATTCGTGGCACACTCAAGGTCTCTGCGGTAAAGGCGCCGGGCTTTGGTGATCGCCGGAAGGCCATGCTGCAGGACATCGCAGTGTTGACCGGCGGCCAAGTTGTCAGCGAAGAAGTTGGTTTCAAGCTTGAGAACGCTGTTTTGAACGATCTCGGTTCGGCCAAGCGCATCGTCATCGACAAGGACAACACCACCATTGTTGACGGTGAGTACGTCCGACTACGACAGCGAAAAGCTTCAGGAACGATTGGCGAAGTTGGCCGGTGGTGTTGCCGTCATCAACGTTGGCGCCGCGACAGAGACCGAGATGAAGGAGAAAAAGGCTCGGGTCGAGGATGCATTGCACGCAACACGTGCCGCGGTCGAAGAAGGCATCGTGCCCGGTGGCGGCGTGGCATTGCTTCGCTCGCAGGCACATCTCGACAAACTCGAAGTTGATGATCCGGATGAACAATTCGGCATCGACATTGTCCGTCGTGCCGTGGAGGAGCCTCTGCGCATCATTGCCCTGAACGCTGGTGTCGAGGGATCGGTCATTGTGCAACAAATCCGCAACTCAAAGCAGAAGAATTACGGCTACAATGCTGCGACCGATAAATACGAGGACTTGGTCGCGGCCGGTGTGATTGACCCAACCAAGGTCACACGCACAGCTCTTCAGAACGCCGCCTCTGTGGCGGGTCTGATGTTGACCACGGAGTGCGTTGTGGTTGAGAAGAAAGAGCCCGAGGCGCCCGCACCTGCGGGACCGCCGGGTGGCATGGGCGGAATGTACTAAACCGTCGACCACCAAGTAGCGCCAAAACCCCCGGATCCAACCGGGGGTTTTTGGTTTACGAGAAGGCGTCCACATCGTGGCCAGGGCCGTTGCTTTGCATTGGGGGCGGCACAAGGCCGTAAATCGTTAGCATGGCAAGAATTGCGACCAACCGGTAGATTGTGACCATGGTGAAAATAAGCTCCCTAATCCTCGCTTCTCTTCTGGTTCTGCCCGAGGCAGCACACGCTCAAAAGGCGGTAGACCTGAACGGCGTGTGGAGGGCCGAAACACCTGATGGCCCAACGGAGGTCATCGTCAGGGCCGATTCGTCTGCCTCGGTCGGTGAGGAGACGGTTCGTTGGCGCATCGTTGCAGATTCTATCCATATCGCCTTCGGCGAAGAATGGATGGTCTACGGTTTCGCAAGGGATCGGAACCGACTCACCCTCTCCGGGGGTGACCTCGAAGAGCCCATGGAGCTGGAGTTCGTTGGACCGCCCACGCCGCTACCCGCCGGAGTTGACGTACCACCGGCGCCACCGGCTGATCGGCGGATTACCTTCTAAGGCGCTTTGGAGTCAGAACCGGGGGGGGCCAAGGCCGAAACACCCGAAGCGCCGGGCGAAAACGCTGCGATCGATGCGAGAGCGGCAGCGGCGTTGTCGCGCGAACTCGCCGACTTTTTGATCGAACTCTCGATCGCCATTCACAAACACGCAATGTATCCCCCAGACCATCCGTTGCTGCCACCCGCGGCGGACGCCGTGGCAGCCCGATTGGCATCGTTGTTGGAGAACAAGACATCACTCTCAATTGGTGTTGCCAGAAAACAACTTGTCATCGAAGGTGTCGCAACTGATTCCAAGAACCCCGTCTTATCAGACCTCTCCGCACGGTTACACGAACACGAACTAGGCGCGATTGCATTCACCCGGGGCGTGACCACCTATTCCATCGAGGGGTTTCTCCGACTCGTCGCCGCAGATGCATCGAAACAGCAACCGCTGGGCCAGAGTGACGCTGATCAGCTGACGTCACTTCCACACATAAGAATGTATCCGGTTGCCTACGATCGGCTGCAGATCCTCGGCGACGAACTCGAGGACGACGATGAGTATCAGCTTGCGCGAACCCGGTCTGCGCAACTCTGGGTGGGTTTAGCGCGCGCGGCGTTGGCGCTCGAAGAAATTGATGACAGTGAGGAAGATTTAGAAGCGGAACCGTCGGTGGTCGCTCGCGCGATGTCAGATCACCCGCGGGGTAGGGCATATGATCAAGTCATCGTTGGTTATCTCATGCAGATCGCTGAAGAGCTAAAGTCCGCCGGTGGTACCGACGCGCTTGCGCTCAAGAGCCGCATGTCCAAGCTGATCTCCCACTTGGAGCCTGCTACGCTGCAGCAGATCATGTCCATGGGTGGTGACCGGCAACAACGTCGTCAGTTTTTGATTGACGCGGCGCAAGGCATGTCGGTGGACGCGGTCATCAAACTCGCGCACGCGGCCAGCCAATCGCAGCAGCAAAGCATCTCGCATTCGTTTCTCCGCATCCTTCAGAAACTCGCGCATCACACGGAGACTGGCTCCCGCGGTAGGCGTCGCGCAGCGGATAGATCAGTGCGGGAACAGATTTCGCAGATGATTGAGGGTTGGTCATTGATCGATCCCAACCCGGATGAGTATACCTCCGCATTGCGACGGATGGCACGCAACACGCCAATGTATCGGGTTTCTCCCGATCGGTCTCACGCACCAGAGCCACGCAGGGTCATTCAGATGGCGCTCGAAGTAAACACCACCGGTCCAACCGTTATGCACGCCGTGGATGAGCTTGTGGATAGTCAGCAGCTCAAATGGCTGGTCGATGTCATGGAAGAGGCCGATGCTCCGTCGGTGACCGGGGCGATCTGGGGCGACCTCGCGACGTCAGAGCGACTCGGTCCTATCCTCTCGCAGGAGCCGATTGATGTGGAGGCGCTGGATGGGTTATTGCCGAAACTCGGACCAAAGGCGGTCGAACCGATGATTGAGGCCCTGACCGAATCTGATTCGCGACAGACGCGCCGTGTGTTACTCGACCGGTTAAAAGACATGGGCCCTTCGGTGGCGGCGTTCGCGGTGGCGCGACTCGCGGATAGTCGTTGGTTTGTACAGCGTAACATGTTGACAATCATTGGCTCTTTGCCCGAAGTGCCGGAAGGATTCAGACCGGACGACTTTTTTCGACACCCGGACGACCGTGTACGACGAGAGGCGTTACGCATTTTGATCGACAGTCCGAACCACCGGGAGCGAGCGGTCTGCCGTGCCATCTCGGACTCAGACGAGCGTACCGTGCGGCTGGGTTTAGCATCGGCGCTGATTGACTGTCCAAAACCCGCCGTACCGCTGGTGATATCCCGGGCTGCACATGGTTTGTCGGATGATCAACGCGTCGCTGCAATCCGTGTCCTAGGTAGGTTAGGTAATGCGCAGGCATTAGACGTGTTGCTCAAACTGACCGTGCCGAAGAAAACGCTGCTGGGTTGGAGAGATCCACATAAATCGGCTCCCTATCTGGCTGCACTGAGAGCACTCGTCGAGTTCAAGGATCAAAGAAAGGTGAGAGACGTACTTGTCCGGGCTGCCTCGTCGAAAGACTCCGAGGTCGCCGCGGCAGCCTCTGGTCATCCAACGGTAAAATCAAATTGACAACTGAAGCAGTCGGATTCCTACACGCATTCGCACAAGCACTTTCGGCACTTTCACTTTACCCCGAGGGCCATGTGTCACGCGAGCGCGCGTTGGACAATGCGTTCCAGGGGCTATTCGACCTCATGAGTAAAGACGCCAACCCCGCATTTTCGTTTCTGGGTGATGAAGTAATTTATGCCGATCGACCGTTGCGGGAGTTCGAAGAATGGGGTTGGAGCAGACGGATGTCGGATGTCGGTGTCCAGCGCTTGGAGATCAACGATCAGGTCACCCGCGGAGAGTTAGAAGAATTCCTGGACGACGTGCTAGCACGTATGACGTATCAAGCCATCGACACCACGGAAACGCGTCAGACCCGCCCCGCCGGTATCAAGTGGGGTATCGTTGGCCTCGAGGGCGAAGAAGGGCTCCCACAGGAAATAACGGAAGCCACGATTTCATTCACACTCGGCGAAGAAGCCGAGGCCATCCGGTGGATGCACAACGAGGTCACCTCGGGACGTGGTGTACCGCTCGGCGAGGCAGAGGCGGTCGTTCGCGCACTTGCCGTTGCCATGCATGGCGACCAGCATCTCGTGATGCCCCTGTTGCGTCTTCGGAACTTTGACGAGTACACCACCACCCACTCGATGAATGTCAGTGTCTTGACAATGGGTCTTTCCGAATGGCTCGGGCTGAGTGCTCGAGATGTACGGGCGTTTGGGATTGCCGGACTCATGCATGACCTGGGCAAGGTCACAATCCCTCATGACGTCTTGAACAAAACGGGCAAGTTAAACGAAAGCGAACGCGCCATAATGAACTCACACCCCGTCGAGGGTGCACGTATCATTTTAAAGGCCGAACAGGACATGGACTTGGCCGCCGTCGTCGCCTATGAGCATCACATCATGCTCAATGGTGGTGGTTACCCGAGGATGAAGTACAGTCGTGACTGTCACCCCGCAAGCAAACTGGTTCACGTATGTGACGTGTACGATGCCCTGCGCACCACCAGACCATACCGTGATGCATGGCCACCCGACAAAGTGCTCGCGTACTTAGAGGAAAGATCCGGTGCGGAGTTTGACGGTCAAATTGCGCATGCGTTCACGCGTATGATGCACACCTGGGAGCCGAGGCTGGCGTATGTCGATGAGAATGAGCCGGTACCGGTTTAGTCTACAGCGATTTGCGACCAACCCGTTTAACGATTCCCCATCTGCAACCGTTAATAGCAAATCAACCAACGCCCAGCTCCAGTTGCATCGGATCCGATGCAATATGCACCGTCTCCATAGGCGCGTCCTGGTCCGCCACAAGTAGTCGCCCATTAAACTGTTTACGCGCTAAGTGAAATTTGACCTCGTCACGGGCAAGGTCAGGTTCGTTACACATTTCACTTAGGTGAATCAGCACGATGCACTTCAGCTCTGGGTGACAAAGTTCCGCCCCATCACGGCAACGGCAATGGGTTCAAAGGCGTCGTGGCTAATAAGGCTTGCATTCACCCGAAACGGTCCGATATGTGCCGTCCGGTGCAAATCCAAAGGTTTTTGGGAAACTGGCGCCAACTCCTCCCGCATGGCGGTGAGGGTTCCGCGAGACGCATAGACCGAACAACCCGTTCGTCGCGCCACGCCCTGCGCGCCCTTGGAGTGGTCCCCGTGTTCATGGGTGAGCACGATGCCGGAAAGTGCGTCTAGCGGTACACCCGCCGCCTGTGCGCGTTTCATCAAAACTCTCGGACCGAAACCGGCATCGATGAGGAGCGTACAACCAGCCGCACTCAAAAGGAACGCGTTGCCGCGACTTCCCGAACCGAGCACGGTGAGCTTCATGTATTCAGGGCACGGTCGTAGATCGCTTCCAACGCGGCTCGCACAGCATCGGTCACGTCCACCTTACGGCGTGGCATGACACGCGACGCGGTTTCTAAGAATCCCTCTTTATGCATGACCTTTCCGTCATCCCCCCACGCAAAGGGCGGAACATATTTAGGAGCGCGTGTTCCATCAAACACGTTTGCGCCGACGCTTACGATGGCACCGGTGGGCATCAACGTACCGATGGCTGTCTTTGCGTGGTCGCCAAAAAGACTCCCAAGCATCTGCCGTTCGGTTTCGATGCGTGTTCCCGCGGCGTCGAGACGCACGTTGCCATACGTGTTCTTGAGATTCGACGTTACGGTATCGGCGCCCAAATTCACCCAACGCCCGACCACGGAATGTCCCAGAAATCCATCGTGAGCTTTGTTCGCGTAACCGAGAAACGTGCTGTTGGAAATTTCGCCTCGGACCTTACATCGTGGACCAAACGAACTCCATCGAATTGAGCCACCGAGGATCTCGGTGCCCGGACCGATGTATACGGGGCCTTCGAACCGCGTACCACCCTTGACGTAAGAATGTTGCTCAATCACCACGGCACCTTCGCGAACATCGAATGTCACTCCAGGTTCGACGGACGCGCCGAGGATTACGACATCCGAAGGGTCGCCAATCACAACACACCCATCTGGCAGTGCGTCACCGCCCTCAGACGTAAAATCCATAACGTCGGCGACCAGGAAATATTCTAACGCGGTGACAAGATCAAACGCACCATTGAGCGGAATGCCGGCGACTTCGATCGCTTCGCCCGTTGGTGTTTCCTCGTGACGCCAGGTATGACCTGCGGGCACCCACCAACCGATGGTTTCATCCTCGTTGATCAATGTTGCAGGTTGATCTCCGAGTTCGGGCGCAACCCCCGTCGGGGCAAACGAAGTAAGACCAATGAGTGCCGGACCTGTCACCTCGTGCGGCGCCTGGACCGGTGGGACGCCGTCCTCAACGAACGCATGGAGGTGTTCATGCGCAAAGATTGCAGTTGTTCCATCGCCCGCAATGGCCTCCCATCGTTCGCGGATCAGCCAAGCACCCGCACGGGTTTCGGACCGCGGTCGGCACGTGGAAAACGGAAGCCATTCCGGCGCAGGCGGTGGATCTAGTAGAAATAACTGGGGCATAATATTGGTGTAGGGTACGATAGTTAAGTGGTTACGGCTCACGCCAATTCTCGGGAAGGGTTTCGACAAACTCCTTGAGTTTGACGGCGGCCTCGCGTGTCGTGACCAAGGTCACTCCGTTCACACGCGTCACGACGAGCCCGTTTACGCCGTAGAGGGCAACCCGCTCGTTAGGCGCCCACACGATACAGTCGTCGCAATCGACAGATTTTACTTCTCCCACGTTTACGTTACCATGCGCATCTGTTGGTCTCACGCGCGACAGAGCGGCCCACGTCCCGACATCGTCCCATTTGAACGACGCGGGAATCACGGCCACCCGTTTGCTACGTTCAAAATGCGAGACATCGATTGCCACTGGCTTCACATCTCGAAAAAAAGAACCCACATTCCCACGATCCAACAGTGGGAGTTGGGGCGCTATTTCAGTCGCGTGCTCTTCGGTCTCTTTGAAGAAGCGTGTGGCGGTCCATGCAAAAAGACCGCAATTCCACAACCCTCCCTCCGCAATGAGCGATGCCGCCACTTCGGCTGTTGGCTTTTCCACGAAACGGTCAACGTTGGCGGCGGTCTCCGAAAGCGGTGTGCCCGGAACGATGTAACCGTAACCGATATCGGGACGGGTTGGCACGATCCCAATTGTGGCCAACACATCGTATTCTTCCGCAACCGTTAAAGCCTTCGAGGCGTCTCGCCGGAATGCGTGTGCGTCGTCAATATGTGCATCTGAATGGACTGAGAGGATGGAGGCGTCGGGATCACGCGCTCGTACATGGTGGCTCGCCCACGTCAACGCGGGACCTGTGGACGCCGCCGTAGGCTCGGCCAACACGTTTTCGGACGGGATATCAGACAAAAGCTCGCGTGTACGCGCTGCGTGCCGTTCACCCGTAACGACTATTGTACGTTCAGCGGTCACCAGGCCATCAAACCGATCCACCGTCTCACGCAACAGGGACCGATCGCCGGCTAGTGGCAAGAACTGCTTCGGGGTGTTGGGTGTGGAGAGAGGCCAGAATCGGGTGCCCGAACCGCCGGCCAAGACAATCGCCCAGCGCGGCACTATTCGGGATCGATGTCGAGCATATTGGCAACCATCTTGCCGAGCTTCGTGGGACTGAACGGCTTTGTCATACAACGGGCGCCGGCTTCTTCAACTTGCTCAATCACATCGTCCTGTCCGATGCCGGTGAGGACAACAATTGGCAATGTCTTATAGGCAGGGCTCTGCCGCAGCTCGTGCAGGAGATCCAGCCCGGAGCCGTCCGGCAGTCTCACATCAAGAAAGAGGAGTCGTGCTTCCGGATATTTTGCGAGTACCGCTTTGCCTTCGTCGATGGACCGAGCGCCGACAACGTCGTAGCCCCACATGCGCCCAGCTAGCTCAATCAAAATAGTGACGTGTGGCTCGTCGTCGATGACGAGCACCTGCGGACGTGCCATCCAGTATTCAGAGCAGGCCGGCTATGGCCGCCTGATATCGTCGCAGCTCGAACAAAAGCGACCCTACATTGGTATTAGGTTGGACGAAAAGCGCGAGAATGGCGTCTGTTGTGATGATGCTAATAATGATAAAGCCGTCGTCACATTCAATCACCGAGGCCCGGCTGGGTCCGCGGCTGGCGGCCGACCCAACTTTGTCACCCCAGACAACAAGGGCCGGTACCAAAGCAGCTACGGCTTCGGCATCGACGGTATCGCGGCAGACCGAATCTATAGGTAATCCGTCACGACCCATGACGAGAACGGAATCCACGCCTTGGCGTTTACTCAGAGCCTGAACAACGTCTCGAATTGAGGGCATCGGCGGCAAGGTAGAGATGGTATGTTACGAAGTCAAGCAACGAACGTGCCTTGACCCTCCACTAACCGGTGACTAATCTTCTGCCACCTCACGAGCGGGTATGTTGTTGAAAAGACTGAGCTTTACGCTTCCCATCACATTGCTTTCCCTGTCCATCGCAGCATGCGATGACCCGCTCGGCCTACCCGCTCCTTTCGCTGACAATGTCATCGATACGGTGAGCATTTTCGCCCTGCAGGGCACACCCATCGGTGTCCCAAGCGGCTTCGACGTGGCCCAAGGGTTGGAAGTGCGTACCGAAACCGATCAGTTCGATTTCGCGTTCGATATCGACGCGCTCGACGTCTCTCGCATTTTCCCGACCGGGGCTTTGGGCCTTGGTCAAGAAGCTGGGATTCTCTCCGAAGATCGTGATTTTCTGGACATCGATGAAGCCCCGCTCAGTGGATATTCGCTCGACTCAGCGTTGGTCGTCGAGTTGGAGGCGGTTTTTGTGGTTCGGTCTCGACCATCGGTGACCGGATGTCCATTCTTTTTGGGCGCATTGCCTCGGTACGGGAAGTTTCGCGTCCTCGAGATAGATCTGGTCGAGCGTCGCATTGACCTCGAATCGCTTGTCAACGTCAACTGCGGGTACCGCCAACTGATAATTGGCACGCCGATTCGTTAGCCGTGATCGACATCAAACGCCTTCGCGACCATCCAAAGGAGACGAAGGCCGCGCTGTCAACGCGAGATCCTTCCCTTACCGAATCACTCGATAGTCTCCTTGCACTCGATGCTCGTCGTCGCACTGTCTTACAATCGACCGAGTCCCAAAAAAAAGAACGCAACACTGCGTCGGAAGAGGTAGCGCGTCGGAAGAAAGCCGGCGAGGACGTGGACGCGTTGCTCAGGGATCTCAAAGATTTGAGTTCGGCAATCAAGGCAGGCGATGAGAAACTGCGCGAGATCGAAGGATCGTTACGCGACGGTTTGCTCAGAGTTCCCAACCTACCGCACAACGACGTCCCTGTCGGCGATCCATCTCACAACGAAACCCTGAGATCATGGGGTGATCTTCCCAAATTTACGTTCAAACCGCTGCCGCATTGGACCTTGGGGGAGCGGCTCGGTGTGTTTGATTTACCACGTGGCGCAAAGATCACCGGAAGCGGGTTCCCACTGTACACGGGAGTCGGTGCGCGTTTAGTCCGGTCCCTCATTCAGTTCATGCTCGATCTACATATCGGCGAACACGGTTACACAGAGATGTGGCCGCCGATTCTGGTGAATGAGGCCAGCGCACTTGGCACCGGGCAATTACCGGACTTCGAAGGTCAGATGTACTCTGCGGGGGAAGGTCTCTTCATGGTGCCGACGGCAGAGGTGCCGATTACAAAC
>JAZDDC010000659.1:0-5814 GCA_036679565.1 Gemmatimonadota bacterium | reverse complement strand
GGTGTGTGGAAGACGACCAACGGCGGTATAACGTTCGATGGTCAGTGGCAGGATGAAAACACGTACTCCGTTGGCGCTCTGGCCGTTGCCCCTTCCGACTACAACGTGATTTGGTTGGGTGCTGGCGAGGCCGATCCGCGCAACTCCGTGTCCTATGGTGACGGGGTTTACCGATCGACCGATGGCGGCAGCACGTGGACGCATTTGGGATTGGCTGATAGCGAACGGATCAAGAGAATCGTCGTCGATCCGCGCGATCCGGACATTGCCCTTGTGTGCGCGATGGGCCATGAGTGGGGCCCCAACGAAGAACGTGGTGTCTTCAAGACGACTGACGGCGGAGAGTCGTGGACCAAGGTTCTCTATATCGACCAAGACACTGGTTGCTCTGATATGGACATCGACCTGTCCAATCCGAGAAACGTGTACGCGGGTATGTGGACGTTCCGTCGTCGCCCGTGGCGGTTTGATGATGGTGGCAAGGAAACAGCGTTGTACGTCTCGCGTGATGGCGGCGATACGTGGACGAAAATCACGACGACGCCTGACGAACCAATGGCCAGAATCGGTATCAGTGTGGCTCAGTCTCGGCCCAACATTGTCTACTTGATCACCGAGTATCCTACAGCTGGAACGCTCTTCCGTTCGGAAGACTACGGTGAAACTTGGCAGATGATCAACGACGATCGCAATGCGTTGAACTTCCGTCCGTTCTACTATTCCGACGTTTTTGTAGATCCGAGCGACCACGAAACTCTATTCACGCTCTCGGGCGGTCTTTCGAAGTCGACGGATGGCGGTCGATCGTTCCAGCGCATTGGTCGCGGCGTACACGGTGATCACCAAGCGTTTTGGATCAATCCGGCGGATGGTCAGCACGTGCTTTCCGGTAGCGACGGCGGCATGCAAGTCAGTTACGACGGCGGTGGCAACTTCCACATCTTCCGGAACGTCAGTTTAGCGCAGTACTACCATGTTTTTGTTGACGACCGAGACCCCTATTGGGTGTGCGGTGGGTTACAGGACAACGGCAACTGGTGTGGGCCTTCGCGCACGAATGGCGGTGGAATACCGGCCGGTGATTGGTACACCGTCAGTGGTGGCGATGGTTTCTACACGGTTCCGGTTCCAGGTCAACCAAATTTGGTATACTCGAATGCACAGGGCGGGTATTTCCGGATTACAGACACGAATTCGGGTCAAACGCGTTCGATCGAACCACATCCGTGGATGATTGGCTCTCAAGGTCAGGCAATGTCGCAGGCGCGCTACCGGTTCAACTGGGATGCGCCGATCTATATCTCGCCGCACGATCCCGGTACTGTGTATTGGGGTGGCAACGTTCTCTTCCGTAGTAACGACTACGGTTTTAGTTGGGATGTGATGAGTCCCGATCTCACGACGGATGATCCGGAGAAGCAAGGCGACTCCGGTGGCGAGATATACAACGACAATACGGCCGCAGAGTTCCACACCACTATCCTGACCATTGCGGAGTCGCCCGTGGAGCAAGGTGTTCTTTGGGTGGGAACGGATGACGGCAATGTGCAGGTTACTCGAGACAATGGCGGCACGTGGACGAACGTGCGTGATCGTGTTCCTGGACTCCCAATAGCAACATGGATTGGCAACATCGAAGCGTCTCCAATGGAGCAGGGAACTGCGTTCATGGCGGTCGATAACCACCGCTTGGACGACTTCACCCCTCATTTGTACGAAACCCGCGACTACGGCCAGTCATGGCGGGACATTGGGACGGGGTTACCACAGGATGACTACGTGAAGGTTGTGCGGCAGCACCCAACCAATGCCAATTTGATTTTCGTGGGTATGGAAAGAGGCATTTTTGCCTCGTGGGACCGCGGTGGGACCTGGATCGATATTCGCGGAAACCTCCCACGGGTTTCGGTGCGCGGTCTCCGAATCCAAACAACCTATAACGACCTTGTCATCGGGACACACGGGCGTGGCGCGTGGATTCTCGACGATATCCAGCCCATGGTGGAGTTGGCGGATGCCGTAGAAAATGACGTGCATGTGTTTCAACCCCGCACCGCCACCATGTGGGAAAGTTGGAACCGCGGTAGTAACCTCGGTCAGAGCGTCTTCCGAGGTCAGAATCCGCAAAGCGGCGCATGGATTTACTATCACCTTTCCGATTCCGCAGCAGCGCAGTTATCGACCGCTCCCCCACGGGATGGCGGTGGACCGAGTGGTGGACTCGCAGCGTTTTTCGGTGGTAGCGGTTCTCCCGGTCGTGTCTTCGGTCAGAGTGGTCATAGTGGAATGGTGACGGTTCGTATCACCGATGCTGCGGGTGCTCTAGTAAACGAGATTCAGGAACGTGATGCTGGACCCGGTGTCAATCGCGCAACGTGGAATTTCAGGTGGAAGGGTGCCGATCCCATTCCAGGGCAGCGGAGCGGTGGTGGGTTCTTCAACTTTGGCCCGCAGGGGCCGCCAGCCGTGCCCGGGATATACACCGCGACTGTTGTTGCCGCGGGTCAGGAAGTCTCGACGACTTTTGAAGTGCGTGGAGATCCGAATGTCCAGGCGTCACAGGCGGACTACCGGGCTCGGTTCACGGCAGCCATGCGCGTGCGCGATCTCGAAAACCAGCTAAACAGCATGGTCGGTACCATCAATGATCTCGACGGTCAGCTGGACGGACTACTCGAGTCCATTCGAGGCAAGGGTCTTTCGAATGAGACCGAGGTAATGGCTACCGCGGGTGAGGCGGATGAACGACTCACCGCGTTATCAGCGGAACTTCGCCGGCCTCCTGGCAGCATGAACTACCGGGACTGGCCGCGGTTACTCGAACAGCTTCGTTTTTTTGCACGTGGCATGACCCAGGCGCAGGCGCGACCGACCGAGGGGCAACTTGAGGTATTGACGGAGGTCGAAGCTGCGGCGGCCGAACGCGCGGTCGAATTATCGGGCATCATTGACGGTGTGATTACCGATCTCAATCGACTCTTGGAGGACGCTCCGAAGATCCTAACCGAGTGGCAGTCGCGACGAATCAGCGACAAGTAGGATCGACTCGGTTGCGTTCGGCCAATTGAGTGAAGCGGTCGGGGGTGGAGCCAGGGACGTATGCCGTGTCTTTGTCCGTTGGCGGCAATACACATACGAATCACTAGAAGTTCGCGGCGATCCGAGGGCCATGATTGCCCGAATAGAACTCGACGAGCAGTTTGAGTTTTTATCTGAATTGGGAGAGATGATCGAACAGTTGGCGGAGCAAACTGATGCGCTGAGGTCTGTGCGTGAACAATCTGGTGCGTTAGCCAATCGTGCGGGTGACGGCGGTTTGTCAGATGAGATGTTGCACAGGTCAAACAGGCCGCCGATTCCCTCGGCGGGAAGCTTACACGGGTCGAACGGGATGTTTTGCAGACTCAAAACGTGAGCTTTTGCGATCCGTTGGACAATCCAGGACAGCTTGCCTCGCAACTCGTTTATCTCTACAACGTTGTGGCGGGTGGGTTTGGCGGTGTGGCGCCTGGACGTCCTACCGACAGTTCCGTAGAGCGAATGACCGAGTTGCGCGAGGATGTGAATAACATACTCGGTCGTCTCAACAGGATCTTCGACGAAGACTTAACGGCGTTCAACCAACTCATTCGCTCATTGGGGCTCCACCCAGTGGTGGTGAAAACGGACCGGCCGTCAATCAGTTGATTGTAATGCGCGATTGAGATAGCGATGAAAAGTATCCACGGTTCACTTATTTTTGCGATTCTAGCGCTCACCGCAAATTGCGTCGGAGAGACCGGCGATGCGGCGAGGATTGGCACTGCCGAAACTCGTGGCGTATTGTTCGACTCGATCATGGCAATGACGGAACGGCGTGAGGCATTTTCTCCAATAAAGGAAAGGAATCTTGACTTCTCGCCGTTGGCTGACATGCGTGCCCTTCGCTCAGAGATTGTAGACGCATCGAGTGAAGAAGAACTCTTCTATGCCCTTACCAAGCTCAGCAATGCACGGCGTGATCATCATCTACGTGTTACTCGGGTGGACGAGGGATTGCAGGTTACGGATACGATCGACTTGACGGCGCCAATCCGCGTCCTGGCGGACTATTCGGATATGGAGATTCCGTCGTTTTTCATCGCAGCGGTGGCAGACCATCCGTCTGTTGTGCTAGACGACTCGATGATGCCAGGGGATTTGATTGTTGCCGTTAACGAGCTGTCGGCTGCGGATTATGTAAAGTTGTTTACCCCGTGGGTCATTCATTCTTCAACGCAGGGCCTGTTTTGGGATTTGGCGCGCGATCTTCCACGTCGAAGGTCAGTCGTTCCTCCGTGGTTGTACCGTGATGAACTCGAACTAGAGTTGGAACGGCAAGGTGGCGAACGCTACACCGTATCCCTACCGTATGTCGATCCAAGCAACATTTCCATTCCCGAGGCGGAAGAGAACCCATATCCGGGCTTCACAACTGCGTTAGAGCGGTTTGACTTTAATGTACTCCTGCCCGACGATGATCGGCCCGTGGTCATTTTACAGTGGCTCGACTTTGAGTATGAGCTAATTCAAGACATTGTGGACTTGATGGAGTTCGCCGAACGAGAGGGAATTCTCAATCACACACTCGTGATTGACGTTACAAACAGCAGTGGTGGTGCTCGTGGCGCATACGCTATTCAGCGGCTTGTAAGTGAACCATTCAAAACGACGTTTGGCAATGTACGCCTCAGCGATGCTGGTGAGGCGTTCATTCGTCGGTGGAGCGAATCCGTCGAACCGGTTGATCCGGCCCCGGAAATCTTTGGTTTGAATGAAAGTAGAAGCTGGTTGCGTGAATGGGCGAGAACGGACGCGACATTCGACATAGCGGAAGGACTGGAATATACGAGGCCGGTGCCGTTCAAGCTGGCTCATCTGCCAAAGGAATCCGATGGGATCCTGCAACCGGCACCGGTTCACTTTACAGGTCCGATTGCCATCATCGGCGGCCCACGAGGCGGTTCGCATCTCGATCAGTTTGTATCGATGTTTGCGGACAATGACCTTGCATATGTCGTCGGGATGCCGACCGGTGGTTACAGCAATACCTGGGAAGCAAGCGAAGTTCTAACTCTGCCGGGTACCGATCAGCCACTCGTCGAGTTCATGTGGAATATTGGACATACACTCCGTCCCAACGGGGAGATCCTCGAAGGCAATGCCGTAACGCCTGATCGATACATCCCGCTCACCCGAGAAAACTTCCGAACGTATCACCAAATACTGCTCGAAGCTGCTCTGGACGGCATAGGGAAGGCGTCCCTCGCGCGTTGATATGAAATCGATGCCGTTGGTAGCCGTCATGATGTAGTGCGTCTTTTCGTTTTCGTTTGCCGTTCCTGGCCACGCGCAAGTCACAGTGGGTGAAGACCGTCTCGTCAGTGTCGATGGTCCAGACTGGCCGATCGCAGAACCTCATCTTGCCGTCAAACCCAACGACGGGAGTCATCTGATTGCGGCTGGCATAACCGTGCAGTCGGTGGATTGGGCCGTTCGGTTTGCGACAAGCTGTGCGGTGTCCGTGACGAAGACGCGCGGTGAGTCTTGGTCCCGTCATGACTTCCCAATGGAAGAGTGTGGAGATCCATGGTAGCATGTTTGCTCCGGCGGCGGATCGGCCCAGGTAACCCCAACCCGACCACTCTGACTGTGAGGTTGAACCTCCTCGACCCGGATCCAGTGTGCTCGGCCACGATCGCCCCGCTTGTGTTCCCGAATCAGGATGCCGGTGCAAGCGTGGCCTTTGCCGCCACCCTGACGACTTTCGACATCACACTGACGTGGGACAAAGCG
>JAZDDC010000658.1:0-2573 GCA_036679565.1 Gemmatimonadota bacterium | reverse complement strand
CTGAGCATCGGGGCTTTGGATGGATCGGTACCGTTGTGCCAGCGTCACTTCTGAGAATTTGGTGGCCATGCCGAGCCCGGCGGTCACCCACATCCAGAAGAGAGCGCCAGGACCACCCCAGTGTATGGCCCACGCGGCACCCGCTATGTTGCCGATACCTACAGTGGCCGAGAGGGCGGTGGTCAGGGCCTGGAAGTGCGAGACGTCGCCCGGTTCGTTTGGATCGTCGTAACGCCCGCTCGTGACGGCAAAACCATGGGTTAAGCGACGAATCTGTACGAGCCCAAGTCGGAGCGTGAGGAAAATGCCTGTCCCCAAAAGTGCAATGACTTTGAGCGATATCACCTCACCCTTGACTGGGATCCCGAAGTTATCGACGAAGTTCTTTACGGCACTAACTATTTGTTCGAGCGCTTCCATGAGCTCTCCGAATCGGACAAAAGATTCGTGAAAATGAGGTTTAGAGTAGCTAGGATCAAGGGCAATTGGTCAAAAGGCACTGATCCAACGTGAGCTATTCCCTTAATTTCCCTACATGTCAGTTCCTCAGAGGGGGACATCTCCTATTTTGAAGTCGCCCCGCCGTGGGGATGCTGAGCGGATCGCGGCGCTGTTGCGACCGGGCATCCGTGTTGCCATCACGACCCACGTGAATGCGGACGGTGATGGCACGGGCAGTGAGGTTGCATTGTGGCACATGCTCAACGCCCGTGGGATTCGTGCGGCCATTACCAATCCAACCCCATTTCCGGAACGTTACCAGTTTCTTCTCGAAGGCATTCAACAGGCCGACAAGACCTCTCAGGCGGTAAAATACTTAGATCGGGCAGAGGTCGTGCTGGTTGTTGATATTTCAGACCTGTCCCGTCTTGGGCACCTGGGGCGAGTTGTGGAAGACAGAGGCGTCCCAGTCGCCTGTATCGATCATCATTTGAGCGATGGCTCTCTACCGCCAGGACCGCGCATGGTCGATCCGACAGCATGCGCCACAGGTGAATTGGTTTTTGACCTGGCACGGTCGGTAGATTGGCCAATAACCCCCCAGATCGCGCGTGCGATTTACGTTGCGATTCTGACCGACACCGGTGGGTTTCGCTTCAGCAATACGACCTCGCGTAGTCTCCGCGTGGCCGCCGACTTGTTGCGCCATGGGGTCGATCCGGAGGAGATCTACAGGGTCGTATACGCTAGCAACCCCGAAGGTCGAGTCCGTTTGATGTCCGAGGTTTTAGACACGTTGATCGTTGAGCACGATGTTGGCCTGGCCTGGATCACCGTCCCTGATGGAGCCATGCGAAGACACGGCGTGACGGCGGAACACCTGGATGGATTGGTCGAATATCCGCGATCAATAGACGGGGTTCAACTTGCGCTTCAGTTTCGACAGCTTGCCAACGGTCGGGTGAAAATTTCGTTTCGATCCGTGGGCGACGTGAACGTGGCCTCGCTGGCAGAACAGTTTGGTGGTGGCGGGCACCGCAAAGCGTCTGGGGCCTCTGTCGAGGGAACGATGGCCGATGTACAGACCAGCGTGCTCGGTGCCGCTCGGAAAACTCTAGAATTGGGCCATTGATCGGCTCGTTCCACTGACCTACAATTGACGCATGACTAACAAGCTCGAAGCTCTTGTTGCTGGCGCCTTGACGAGCGTAAAAAATCCTCGTGTCGATAACGATGTCATCTCGGCCGGCATGGTACAGGACCTGAATGTGGACACCAACGGCGTAGTTTCGTTCACCTTCCTATTGGGGCGCGATGACCCGGCCAATCTCGTACGCGAATCCCGACGGGCCGTAGGTGACATTGATGGCGTGACCGATGTTCAAGTCGCCGTGCGCGAACCTGCGTCCAAAACGCCACCGGGTGCGCAGCCAACACGCCCAAATGTACCGCCGGCCGCCACGCCATCTGCGTTTCCTGACCTGGGGCAAGTCATCGCAGTGTCCAGTGGTAAGGGCGGTGTTGGCAAATCCACGGTATCGACCAATCTGGCCGTAAAACTTGCGCAGATGGGATTCGCCGTAGGAATCATGGACGCCGATGTGTACGGTCCCAACGTGCCACGCATGTTGGGTGTCAACCAGAAACCACCCGTCGTCGATCAGAAGATCGTACCCGTCGAAGCACACGGTGTGAAGGTGATGTCGCTCGGCATGATGGTCGAGCGCGACGCACCGGCCATTTGGCGTGGGCCGATCATCATGAAAATCATCCAGCAGTTCATCGGGGACGTTCGCTGGGGCAAGCTCGACTTTTTTATCGTGGATATGCCGCCAGGCACCGGTGACGCGCAGCTCTCACTCGTACAAACGATCGAAGTGAAAACGGCGATCATCGTGACCACTCCTCAAGAGGTTGCCATTGGTGATAGCCTGCGGGGTGCAAAGATGTTCGAAAAAGTAGAAGTCCCTGTGTTAGGTATCGTGGAGAACATGAGTTATTTCGAGTGCCCGAAGTGCTCAGAACAAACCGCGATATTCTTGACGGGTGGCGGTGAGCGGCTTGCGAAAGAAGTGGGCGTTCCCTTGTTGGGACGTATTCCACTGCAAGCGGGCGTGGCGGACCTCGCGGAC
>JAZDDC010000657.1:0-2051 GCA_036679565.1 Gemmatimonadota bacterium | reverse complement strand
TACCTCGGTTGCTGTGCCAATGCCGAGAGGCGCCGTAATCAATAGGACGGTTGTGTCCACGCCAACCTTCGCCGAAAGACCAAAACTCGCATTGAGACCGGCTTCTTTTGACGTGCTGTAGGTGTACGCGATGTTATCGGCCTCAACGACCTCCACCGACGATGCGCCGGCATAGTCGGAAACTGCCGGATCTACAGGCCCAGCGGTGAGGTTTTCGCTGGGAACCGGTGGAGCACCTTCCACATATCCCTTGAGTTCCGGATTAAACTGCACTTGGCCAATCCACTCCGTGACCAGGTTGCCGACTTTAAACCCGGTGACGAGGACCCACTGACCATCCTGAATGAAAGCATAACATCGCTTGAGCACTCCAATGAGATTGCCTTCTGAATCGAACTGTAGGTCGCCGTACTCCTGCACACCCGGTTGACCTTGCAAGCTGTCGTGAAAATCGGTTTTGACGCCAACCAACGCGTTTCGTGTTTGGAACGTGTCGTACCCAATGGGTGCGTCTGAAACAACAAAAGTGGCGTCCGTCACTAGCAAGTGGTTGCCGCGAAACGACAGGTCCTTTAGCTCATTGTTCTCGTTCTGATCGAATGTGTAGTAGGCAATCAAGTCCTCTTTCTCGCCGATGAGGCGAAGGAACATATTATCCTGTATTTGCTCCTGTGTGCGGGCCGTCCGCCAAATACGCAGCTCCTCCACTGTTCCTTTGAACGCATCCTTGGCCGCCTTGTCGCGCGGACCAACCCAAAAGCCGTTTTGTGCGCGCATGTTAGGTGGCGGAGCAATCTGCGCCGTTTCCACTTGCACACCATTGTGATAAATGGTAAACGCGGAACCCAGCGGGTCGGGATTCTGCACCCAATCAGCCTCTGTGATGTTTGCCGGGTTTGTCCTCGTCACATCGTCCGCCACGTAACCCTGGTTCTCATCGAATCGCCACCATGACACCAGACCACTCTCGACACCAATGATATTCTGACAGGTCTCCAGAGGACCAAGACCGCGGCTCCACACTCTTACTTCGGTGATGACACCTTTAAAGGGGGTCGATGTGCGGCTAGAGGCACGACCGATCAATAAGTTGTCGGTGTTCTCTCCGGCATTAGGACCCCCGTATTTCGCGACGACGCCAAAACGACGTTCGTACTCATTCCCCTTCCACTCGCAAATGTGAACCTCGATGTCGTCCCACTCCACAACTTCCGGCACATTGATGGTGACGACCTCACCGTTGATGCTCTCCCGCCGCTCCACATCCCGTGTACTGGACTGGTGGCGACGTACGGCGCCAACCCGGTAAAACTTGCCCGCCACGAGTGCCGCATCAGCCGATGTGACAAACACCTGTTCGCCGCCCTCATCGTCGGCAAACGTAAACACTACACGGCCCTGCAGATTGACATAAAGGGAATAACCCGGAAGCGCATCACCCTTGGCAAGCAGACCACGTGGTTGCAATAGGTCGTCGAGGCGGAAAAATACCTCGATCGTCAAATCGCCGCCAAGGTCAAGGCTCGAACTATTTCCGCAGTCAACAAAAGCACGGTCGCTGCGGAAACGCAGGCCGTATGAAGCATTGAACGACGCCGCGAGATGGTTCCAGTCGAAATACGGGATAGGTTCCGTTGCTTGGATGAACGCTTGTGTGAACCCGCCTTCGATCTGGTTGCCGACACCTGCGGTCACGGCGTAACCCGGCATCACAGAGTCAACTGTATGCGGCGAATCGTGGATCAGACCGTGGTCGGCATTGGATGTGTAATCTCTGGCTAAACCCTGTTCGAAGTGCCAATAACCAACGAGACTCGTTTCGTCGCCGAGAAAACGTTTGTTCTGATTATTGAGAATCTCCTCGCGCGTACGCGCGACCGCCCACACACGCACTTCATCCACGGCACCCTTGAAAAAATGGACTGGTGCGTCCTGAATGTTGCTAAGATGACGAGCACCGACAAGCAGCGGGAAACTACTTGATCCGATAGGTCCAATCTGATCACGTTCGTACACAAGATCGCCATTGCGGTACACCTTCTGTCGCGCGC
>JAZDDC010000656.1:0-9975 GCA_036679565.1 Gemmatimonadota bacterium | reverse complement strand
TGTCCGTCACGCCACTCATAACGGTCGGCGCGATACTGGCGTCCGTGGGGTTGTTTGCTTCGTACCTACCAGCTCGACGAGCCACCCGGATTGATCCAGCATCCGCGCTTACGAACTAACTCAACGTTCAACACTCAACTTTCAACACTCAGCATCAACATTCAATACGCAACGCTCAACCGAAGCTGCCGCCCCGGTGAAAGTTGAGTGTTGATGCTGAGTGTTGAAAGTTGAGTGTTGAGCGTTGAACGTTGAGTTAGTTCGTAAGCGCGGATGCTGGATCAATCCGGGTGGCTCGTCGAGCTGGTAGGTACGATGCAAACAACCCCACGGACGCCAGTATCGCGCCGACCGTTATGAGTGGCGTGACGGACAAGAGTTCCACGTTTCCGAGTCCGTCGCTTGAAATACCGGCGCCCAGGATTTTCGATATGGCCACAGCAACACCGGCGGCGAGCGGAATACCAACGGCGAGTCCCAACGCGGCCAGCGTTGCGCCTTGGCGAGTGATCTGCGAGACGACCTGCCCGGGTTTCGCGCCCAAAGCCATGCGGATGCCAATTTCATTGGTCCGTCTTGTTACCGCATACGCCATCACCCCGTAAATACCTATGGCAGATAACACGAGTGCGAGCATGCCCACGACAAAGAGGATCTGCGCCAGTGTTGTCGGTCCGGCGAGGGCGGCCTTCAAATGATCTTCCAGTGTCGTCACTGCGGTGACGGGCTGTTCTGGGTCGATCGACCAAACTGCATTTTGTACCGGCACCGCTAGTTGACTGGGGTCCGTCGATGCGCGCAGTATGATGCGAAGTTGGCGCACCGGCATCTGTGTCATCGGGAAATACACCGAAGGAACGTCCGGCTCGAGACCGGTGAGACGTCGCTGAGCGATATTGTCCGCCACGCCGACTATTTCACGAGACTCCCCCGAAATGGTGATCCGGCTACCAATTGCGGTACCGTCGGGAAAATGTAGATCGACCATCCGTTGGTTGACGATGATGACCGGAGCGGTGGTGCTACGATCGCCGGTGGAGAATCGGCGGCCCTCGCGTACAGCAATATCCATGGTAGCGAAGTAATCTGCATTCACCGATAGCCACGTGGTCTCAGGTTCCTGGTTCTGCGCGATAGGTTGCCCGTCAATCGTGAACCGAGACCACCAGCTACTGCGTGTTCTCGGCAAAACGCTGGACAACGCCGTGGCCGTCGCGCCACCAATGCTCTCCAGTTTGTGCTCGAGTTCTTGCGCGAAACTTCTCCTTGGCTCGGGTTCGTTGTATCGGTGTTCCGGAAGTGTTAGTGCCATCGTGAGGATATTGTCCGGGCGAAAACCAAGGTTGACATCGAGTCGTCCTCGGAAAATGTCTGTGAGCATGGCGGCGCCCACGAGCACCGCGAGTGCAATGGCGAACTCGACGGTGACGAATGTCTGGCGAAGTCGTTTAGCCCTTTTGCTCGATGTGCCTCCTCGCCCCGGCTCGATGAGCGACGAATGTAAGTCGCCCCCGAGCGCTTGTGTTGCTGGTGCGATACCAAATGTCAGACCGGCGAGGATCGAGACTGCAACACCAAAAAACGCCACTTGTCCGTTGAACGTTGGTAAAAAGAAAGCAGGCATGACGTCCGGAATGGCGCTCGCGACCACGTGAATGCCCCAGATCGACAGCGCCATGCCCAGCGTTCCTCCGACGAGAGCCATTACCACACTTTCGGTGAGGAGTTGACGAATGACTCTACGCTTGCCAGCGCCGAGGGCAAGGCGTAGCGCTATCTCTTTTTGTCTCGCTTCCGTCTTGGCCATGAGAAGACTTGCGATATTTACGCACGCTACCACCAGCACCAATACCACGACCATCATCATGATGTTGACCAGGCCTCGGTCAGTGGGACCCGGAAACTGCGCCCGCAATGTTTGCAGGGTGATGCTCCAGTGGTCGTTGGTCTCACGATGTTGTTCTTGTAGTCGAGCGGCAATCGTTGTGAGTTCGCTTTGGGCCTGTGCCGCGGTGGTGCCGTCTTTCAACTTGGCGGCGACGGTCAAAAATCGGTTTTGTCTATCATCGCGGACGTCTGCAAAATCCGACGGGACCCACAGATTCACGGACCCCAAAATGAAATCGAAACGTTCTGGAACTACGCCAACGATAGTGTAAACGTCCCCATCGAGTGTTACCGTGGTTCCGACTGCACCGGGGTCGGCCCCGAATCGATTGCGCCAGAGTGTTTCGCCTAACACAGTTATCAACGCTTCGTTGGCACCGCCGTCACCCGGCACAAAGGTGCGTCCGACCAGCGGGTCGGTACCCAACACGTTGAAGAAGTTAGGAGTCACAACGGACATCGTAAGCTGTTCGGGTTTTTCCATACCTGTGAGGTTTGCAGGTTCGAACCGCGAGGCGATAAATGTCTCGAAGGACGTTGATTGCGCGACCCAGTCGAAATAGTTCGCGGGTGCAACAGGGTCGAATTCATCGGTGTCCGTGAGGTCATTTTCGTACAACATCACGATTCGTTCGGCGTCGGGATATGGCAATGGCCGGAGCAACCATGCATGTAACAGGCTGAATACGGATGTGTTGACGGACACGCCGATTGCCAGCGACACAATCGCGATGCCCGAAACTACCGGGGTTTTGAAGATCATTCGGATCGCATAAACCAGATCTTGTCGGACGGAACTAAGCATGTTGTCGTTCCCGATAGATGGTGAATCAGATGAATCATGTCTTTTCTTTCGCCTCAGGCCGGCGAGTGACTCGCCGTACTCTCTTAGACCCGTGCGCATCAACCCGAACATCTCGATTGTCCAAAAGCAGACAACGTCTTGGGCTCTTGTCTTCTCGAGTGCTTGGTATCGGTCCCTGAACGTCAGGAGGAGCTGCTCGGCAAATTGCCGACGAAATGAGGGAGGCAGAAACGCATGGCACAAAAGCGCGAAGACCTGGACGTGCGTTCCGGTATGTGGAGTCACCGGGCGGGTTCGTCAGGAAGAAAACGCGTCGTTTGCACGAGTCTCGACACGCGGTGAATGCGCTTCGCCTCCAGATCTGCCACCTGTCGACCGAAATCGCTGATTTGGTAGTATTTTCGACGTTGATCATCCAGGTCCGGCGCGGGTCGCATGTCGGATTCTTCGATGAGCTGGTCGCGCAGCATCCGCTTTATCGCGCCATACAGCGTGCTGGTACTGAGTGACACTTCGCCGTCGGTGAGGCGTACAACGGCTTGGATTATCCCGTAACCGTGCGCTTCTGCTTCACTTAAAGAGACGAGAATATGGAAGACAGGCACCGACAGGGGTAACAAGCTCTCTGGATCCGGCATGGGTTTGTTTGTCACGATCACCGCCGTGTGGTGTGTATGTTTTGGGTCAGCAACCACAAACCGTTGTTCTACAATAGTTTGCGCTTACTACCTGCCCAGCTATATCCTACGAGGGAGTAGTGGCATTGGTTTCAAACAAGTGGGTCTGATTGTTCAGGGCGGGTCTGAATCCTGTACAATCCGACTTCTCGGCAGAGCAAATCCGGTAAGTTCGCTTGGTTGTGGCTAAGAATGTCCGAACAACTGACATGGAGAAACCCACGCAATGCGTAGATTCACTTTGGTCCCCATTCTCATCCTGTCGTTGGTTCCGGTGGCAACCCACGCGCAGGAGACGCGTTCGCCTTATGCAGGCCTGGAGGGGCGCGCCATCAAAGCACTTTCCCCGCAAGAGATCAATGCCCTGTTGGCTGGCGAAGGGATGAGCCTTGCATTGCCTGCCGAGTTAAACGGCTATCCGGGTCCCAAGCACGTATTGGAACTGTCTGACTCGTTGGGGCTCTCGGCGGAACAACAAGCGTCGGTTCGCGCCGTATTCGATCAGATGGCTGAACGGGCCATGCAGCTCGGAACGGAGATCGTTCGGCTCGAACGTGTACTCGACGAGGCGTTCGCCGAACGACGTGCCAACAAAGACTCATTGGTAGCCGTCACGTCACGAATCGCCTCACTTGCCGGGGAACTTCGGGCTACGCACCTAGCAGCGCACTTGGAACTGGATGGGCTTTTGACCGAACATCAGGTGATGGTTTATCAGCGGGTTCGTGGATACGAGCACGGGGGGCATGGGCACTGATCAACACTCAACGTTCAACATTCAAGATTCAACATTCAAGAAGGAATACTCAATGATTGCTTGGCCGTTGGAACCGCCGAAGGAATCCGATTATCCGCCGTACTATGCCACGTATGTCAGCAAGGTCCCGTCAGGCAATGTGATTGACTTGCTAAATGCCGAAATGGACGAGACTGTGTCACTCCTGCGTGGTATTCCCGAGGGTCGGGCGGGATACCGCTATGCGGAAGGAAAATGGAGTATCAAGGAGATGGTGGGGCATGTGTTGGATACGGAACGCGTTTTCGCCATGCGATGTATCGCGTTCGCGCGCGCTGATCCAAACCCATGGCCGGGGATGGATCAGGATCCGTGGGTAGCGGTGGCAAAATTCGACACTCGCCTCCTCGAAGACTTAACCGGACAACTACAAGACCTTCGTCGCGCGAACATCAGCATGTTCCGAGGCATGACGGATGAGGACATGGCCCGGAAGGGGGTTGCGAGCGGAGTAGAATTCACGGCACACTCGTTTCCCTATATCATGGCGGGCCACGAAGTCCACCATAAGAAAGTCCTTCGCGAAAAATACCTCTGACCCACGAGTGAATCTTTGTGGCGCTTGCGCGTCTCAAATGGAGGTTGAATGACGCTACGTCCCCTCTGCTTCGTCATCATGCCATTCGGTGAGAAACCTGATCCCGCAGGCGGGCCGGATATCGATTTTGACAAGATTTACGAGGAGGCGATCAAACCAGCGATTGATGCCGCAGACATGGAACCAATCAGGGCGGATGAAGAGCGAACGGGCGGGATCATCCACAAGCCCATGTTCGAGCGTCTCCTCCTTTGCGAATACGTTCTCGCAGACTTGACCACCGCCAATGCCAATGTTTTTTATGAATTGGGCGTACGGCACACCGCACGACCTGCCACGACGCTTACGATTTTCGCCAAACATCAACCCATACTGTTCGATGTCAACTTGTTGCGGTCCATGCCGTACGAACTCGGCGACAAGAACAGCTTTGGTGACGCTGAAGCCAAGCGGATGAGAGACGCCATTACCGCAAGATTGATTGACCTTCGTGAAATCGGCGTCGAGAACGCGCCGACTGACAGCCCGCTGTTCCAACTCCTGTCCGAATGGAAACCCGGCGATATCGCGCGTTTGAAGACAGACGTGTTTGCCGATCGAGTACATGCCAACGAAGTGTTGAAGCGACGCCTGTCGCAAATAAGAGAAAAGGCGAAGACCAAGCCTGGACGGTCCGAGGCGAATGAGTTACTTGCAGTGTTTCGAGCGGAGGCGGCCAATCTCGACGCGGTTGAAGTTGGTACGGTAGTTGACCTGATGCTGACGTATCGAGCGCTGCAAGACTGGGATGGCATGATCGCCCTCGTTGACGAAATGCCAAGCCCCCTTCAGCGTCAGATCCTTGTGCGTGAGCAACTCGGCTTTGCATACAACCGCCGTGCCGGTGTCAACAACGACGAAGCGGATCGGGCTATGGCGCTGGAGATACTTACCGGTGTCGAGAGGCAGCAGGGTGCTAGTTCGGAAACCTGCGGGCTCATCGGACGCATCTACAAAGACAAATGGTCCAACGAACTCTCGAACGGAAAGCAACTGGTGGCGAGGGGACACCTGACCAAGGCGATTGATGCGTACACGAGAGGTTTCATGGCGGATCAGCGTGACGCGTATCCCGGTATCAACGCCATCACATTGCTCGACATCAAGGGTGACGAAGCGGCACTCAAACAGCGGACACGTTTGCTTCCCGTTGTGCGTTTTGCTGTCGAACAGCGACTTGCAGGATCGGAACCTGATTATTGGGATCACGCCACGATGTTAGAGTTGGCCGTGCTGGATGAGAACGAGGAGCGCGCGGTTGAACATTTGGGCGATGCGCTCGCAGCGGTTGGAGAACAGTGGGAGCCTGTAACGACTGCCAATAACTTGAGGATGATCGCGCGCGCAAGGGCCGCTCGAAGTGAAGACACCTCCTGGCTTCAGGAAATCATCCGAGAACTCGAGGCTGAACACTAATGATGATCACCGATCCTGTTGGTGTATTTGTTATGCTGGCGGGTGTCGTATTCCTGGCAGTGTGGCTCGAGACAAAGCATAAGCTGTTCCGATCGCTCGGTGCGGCCCTCGTTGGCATCCTGCTTGGGATGGTCTTGTCCAATGCGGGTGTGCTGCCGGACCAATCTCCTACCTATGATTTTTTGATGGGGCCGGGAATATCGGTCGGCATAGCGTTAATTTTGTTGAGCGTTGACGTGAAGTCGATTGTGCAAGCTGGGCCCATGATGCTCGCTGCTTTTCTCATTGGTGCTGTGGGGACGGCGCTTGGAGCCATCATTGGAGCGATGACGCTTGCCAACTCGGTCGGGCCGGAAACCTGGAAATTGGCGGGTCAATACACGGGAACCTACACCGGTGGGGGGGTGAACTTCGCAGCCCTTGGCCGCGCGTTAGATACATCCAGCGACATGTTTACGGCCGCTACGGCAGCCGACGTAATCGTAACCGCATTCTGGATGGCAACCTGTCTCGCTGTTCCGCTATTGCTTGGCCGCAAGGGTAAGCGGGATGAGGGCGCCAAACCGGCGAACGAGGACCGTCCCGCCACACTTGAGCAGTCATTGCACAGCAGCGTGCGAGCCGTCCCCCTGTCGCATACCGCCGCGCTTGTCACCATCGCTGTCGGTTCGGTGTGGACGTCGGAATTTTTGGGGGCGGCTATTCCGTTCTTACCTGATGTTCTCTGGCTGACAACCATCGTGCTTTTGCTTGCGCAAATCCCTGCAATCAAAGGGCTGGTCGGCAGCGCGCTGTGGGGGAACTACCTCCTGTTGTTGTTTCTTGCCAGCAACGGAGCACGTTCGGTCATCGCGAATATTGTTAGTGTTGGACCGGCGGTTTTTTACTTCGCGCTCATCACCGTGGCAGTGCACGGTATTGTCATCTTTGGAGTCGGGCGTCTTGTCCGTATTGACCCGGCAACGCTTGCCGTGGCGTCGCAGGCTAACGTCGGAGGAGCGGGGTCGGCCATGGCACTTGCCGGTGCAAGAGGGTACACGGATCAACTCCTTCCCGGAGTCGCTGTCGGCCTTATGGGATACGCCGTGGGAAATTATACAGGATTTGCAGTAGCTTCCTTAATGCGTGGCGTTCTTGGCGCTTGACCAGATTGGCAATCCCAAAAAACGAATATGCATCCCCGCGATTCGTGCTCCGGACGCGTTCGTCGCGATAATTTTGGCCACTCTGCGCATTGCGCACTCAGTAGAACTTGTCTGTGTCTAGCACGTTTCGCAAAGACTTGCCAGTGAGGTAACGTTCGATGTTTTCGCAGAATAGATCCGTTAGCCGTGTGTTTTCCCTGTCACTTGTGGCACCGGAGTGTGGGCACACGATAACATTGGGCATGGTCCACAGTGGACTGTCGGTGGGCAGTGGTTCGGTGCGAAACACATCCAAACTTGCACCACCCAGGTGGCCCGACTGAAGAGCATTGACCAGGGCGTCCTCATCCAACAGCGCTCCTCGTCCGATGTTTATCACAAACGCTCGCTCAGGAAGCGCGGCGAGCTCATCAGGACCAATGAGGCTCTCGGTCTCATCGGTGTGTGGCGTTATGAGAACCAGAAACTCCGCCCGCGGCAACAATTGGTGTAATGAGGCTGGTCCGAACAGCTCGTGTACACCTAAGGATGCGGGGTCTGTACGCCCGGGGTTACGTTTGATACCGATGGTATGCATGCCAAAGGTCGTGGCCACTCGCGCCAGCGCGGTCCCGATGGAACCAAGTCCGACGATGAGCAAAGTACGCCCGTCCAAATCCGTGCCTGCGAATCGCTCCCAGTGTTTACGGGTCTGGTTGTCGATCGTGTCCAACAGCCCACGAGAAAAAGACAACATGGACATCATGCAAAACTCGGCTAGCGGTTTTGCGTGCACACCACTTGCGGTTGTAAACTGAGTGCGTGGCATTCGCGTGTGGTACTCATTACGACGGACGAATTGTCCGATGCCCGCGCTAGTTGCCTGTATCCACCGAACATTTGGCGCTAGCGAAGGTAGGTCTGCCTGATGTGTCCGATCGAAGTCAAAGAGGATCTCTGCGTGCTCGAGCCAAGTCTTCCATTGCGCTTCTTGTGTTCGCGTTCGCGCAAAGGGGCCGCCAATATGATCGGCGGCGTATCTGGGTGGTGGAATAAGGTCGGGATCGTATGAGATGTGCAGCCGAGCGTCCACAGCCTGGATGCGCTCGACGTGCTCGTTCTCGAGATAGCTGGCGACGAGCAGGTTTATCGTCGGCATTTTCGTGAGGTTGCATTATGAAACATGTCGCGAAATCTGTATTCCTTATATAAACTCTCGTATTGTGATCGGCGTCGGAATCATCCTACTGCGCTGAGCCGTAGTGATGACGTGATTTTTAGCGACTATGTGAAAAAAAGGAAGACTCAATGGCGTTAACGGACTGTCCGGAATGCCGGGCGGAGGTCTCCGAGCATGCGCGCGCATGCCCCCGATGCGCGTACCCGATTGGCGGTCATGTGCCATCACCGCTGCGAAGTACTACGGCGGTTCGGGGTGTGGTCTCGGCATTGGATGTGACGAAACAAATTGTGAGTCGGTTGGCGTTGGGCGGGATGTTTCTCGCGAGTGGGATCGTGTTTGAGGCGCCGCCCGTGATCTTAGGCGCACTCATCGTGGCGGGATCGTCCATTCCGATCTGGTTCAAAGCCAGACGTGTCGAGAGGCTGGGTGCTGCCGGTGGTGATTTTCGTCAAATCGAGGCACGTGTGGAACAACAGTTACGGGAGGCAGAGGATCGGACGTTGCAACAGTCATCCGAAATCGAAGAAAACGCTCGCCAAATTGTGGACTTGGAGGAGCGGTTGGATTTTACGGAACGGTTGTTAACGCAGCATCGAGAAAAAGCATGACGGCGACGGTCAGGTATCTGGTGTCGGTGGTTTCAATGGGTGTGGACACTCACCGCTAAAGTGAAACGCGCATTCGACACGGCGGTGGAGCGGGATGTACCCGTACTTGTCGTTGTCCCGTCAAAAGATGGTAGCAAGACCGAAACGCGTGAATGGCGCGAACTCATTGACAAAATGGTCGCCAACCCTTTCGGAATGTCGGCCACGTACGCGAGCAACGACAACCGTTTCGCCGGTTTGATCGGGCGAATGATTGACACGTATGTCCGGCCAGGTTTTGTCTCGACGACTGAGTTGCCCAGCAAGAACGTAGCTGAACAATTAGCGGAGTTGATGAGAGACAACCAAGAATTAAAACGGCGGTTGGGGCAGGACGGCGGTGGCGAAGAGGCCCGTCAACGACGCGAGACCATTGCCCATATGCTTGAGGAAAACAAAATCCTCATCCCATTGTGGTATCGCGGCGCCACAAGTTGGGGAGAACCAATGGAGATGAGCTTGTACGACTTTTTTCTCCGGATGGCGCCCGAACTAGCGTCGGAGGTTTCGACGGCCGGTGCGGCCGAGTTCATTCCGGTGGGTGTGTGTGGTCTGGATCGTGAAGATTTTCGTTCGCGATGGCCCGTGCCTTCCAACAACTTGAATCTTTGGTTCACCGACTTGATGGCGATCGGGGTTGTTGAGCCGTCTCTGCGCAAACGGGGCAAGGACGAAGGCCAATACTGGACACTGACCGTCGAGGGTCGTGAGCTGCTTGCAGATGTGCGGCGATCGGTTTTGCGTGGTGGCGGTCATCGTCACGTCGGTTACACGTCGGAATTTCCGATTGCTCAAAACGTGGACGCCGATCGCTAGTTCTCCTGCCATAGCAATGCTTGACGTCTGATCTTTATCTACATATT
>JAZDDC010000655.1:0-4735 GCA_036679565.1 Gemmatimonadota bacterium | reverse complement strand
GACCGATGGTTGCAATCTACACAGCTGCGAACAAGCCCGCCCGGGCGTGCGTGGTCCCGACTCGTCCCCTCCGAAGAGACCCTGCCAGGCGGCAGAGTGCGGGCTGTCGCAACTGTTTGTCTATGCTATGGCACCTCTACGACCTGATACCTGGTGCGGTTTCAGTCCAACTAGCCTTTCAACTTCACCCTATCAAACGCATCCCACCGGGCCATGTCTGACAAAACGACCGAATCTCCCTCTATCAAGCCGTTTATCACCTCCACTTCGTTCACCGAACTGACCCCGAGTTGCACCGTTATACGAACGGCCTCGCTGGTTCCGGGAACGAGTTTGAAAATGCCGATGCTTTGGCGTGCCTGACCAAATGCCGGCCGACCCATGACCATTACATCGGGCAAGCGCTCGATTTCGATCGTACCGTCGATGCTGAGATCGGGACGCGCGCTACGCGGTAGTTCTTGCTCGATGGAAATCTCGACCCGGACACTGCCACCTTCGGCGGCGGGGTCAATGTGACGGACGCGACCTATGATCGTGTCAGTACGCGTATCGATGAAAGCTCGCTGGCCAATAAGAACATTTTGCGCTTGGGTTTCCGGAATGCGCACCACGGCTTTGAGACGGCCGGGCTGTACGATGCGGGTCAATAGATCGCCCGGATTTACCCATTGTCCTTCCTCGAGCGGTAGGTCGCGAACGACACCGGCGACCATTGCGCGTACGTTCATCGAGTTGACTCGGTTCTGTTGGAAATCGACCAGTGCTTGAAGACGCTCGATGTTCCGCACTTCAACCACCAGCTGCTCTTCGCCCGATTCCGCCATCACCGTGAAACGGCGCTGTTCAATGTCGAGTCTTGCTTCCAGCTCCGTCGCCAAATCTCGCGATGCTTCGAGCACCGTTTCAGCGATCAGCTCATTTTGCCAAAGTTCTTCGTTTGCCGCGATATCTCGCTTCGCTTGAAGGAATTGCGTACGGATTTGAAGGACGGTGCCTTCCTGCTGGAGGCGCTGAGTCTGAAGGCTGGATCGTTGATTGATGTAGTTGGCGTTTGCCTGTGCCAACTCGCGTTGTGCCTGCAGCAACTGCACATCGACGTCCGGATTACTCATCTCGATTATGACGTCGTCCGGATTGACGGAATCGCCGGGGAGTCTGAGTTTCCGCTCCACTCTACCTGCTGTGACGGCAGAGACGAATCGGATGCGCTCGGGAACCAGTGTACCCGGTCCGCGCACCTGAACGACGAGTTCACCTCGTCGGACTTCCCCCATCCAGACCACCGCCCGATCCACGCCAGGCGCGGCCGGCTCGAGCCGAGACAACCCGATCGTGGTTGCTATCAGCGCGACGGCTGCCAGGCCACCGATGATGTATTTCTTGGGGCTCTTTTTCTTCTCGCGAGGTATGTCCATTATGCTACCCTTTTTTCGGCGGAGACCGCCTGCATTGCTAACCTTCGGACACCGTCCTAAAAGCAGGCCTCGTGCCCGCGGCGCCAGAGTGTCTTAAGGTATTGAGATATAACGACTTGCTGCGTCGTTTAGTTCTTGGAAACACTCCGAAACTGCCCGAGTTTGGGATCTCACTTCCCAAAACTGGTACGGAAGGGGTCGAGCCGAGTGTCTCTCTGTAAGTAAGTCTACGTGGGTCCTAGGCGATTAGTGTCGGCGCAGCGGCGATAGGCGGAAAGCGGTAAGGCGGAAAGCGGTATGGCGGTATGGCGGTAACGGATGTATCCAGGCTCGCCCTACCGCCCTACCGCCCTACCGCCCTACCGCTTTCCGCCTTCCGCCATTCATCCAGCCGGATTCGTATTTGGTCAGCCAGGCCGTCTCGGGATTGTGAGATCGCAAGTTCCAATGCGGACTCGGCGATTCTTATCGCTTCTGCCGTCTCGCCGGATGCGGCGAGTGCCCGGGACAGGACGTCTAAGACGGTTGGCTCGGTACTGTCTGTGAGATTTGCGGCGCGGCGAGCGCTGGTGACGGCTTCTTCGATGCCCATGGGGGTCCCGATGGCCAGCTGCGTGATTGCAAGGTTCATGGCGGGTTCGGCCCAGTTTGGATCCAATCGGCTTGCTTCTCTGAAGTGCGCCACCGCCTGGTCGGTGCTTCCGGTCATGGCTAGGGCGGACCCCAAATCGTTGTGTGTCCGTGGGTCGTCGTTGATGTAGGAGATGGCCTCGCGGAAACTGACAATGGCGTCCTCTAGGCGACCTTCGGCCGCATTCGCCAGTCCATCCTCATATTCTACGCGCGCCATATGCGTGACCACGGCTTTGTACTGCCATATGTCGATGTTTCGTTGCAAGTAGGCCAGGTCAGCGGGGTCTTTTGGGAGGACCTGCACAACGAGGTCGGCCATTTCGTCTGTTGAATTTGAACCGTACACAACTCGGCGGGGCGGGCTGTTTGGATTTCTCGGATTGGCAGCAGAATTGTCGTAGGTGATGCGCATGGTCAGAATCGCGCCCGCGGGAATGTCAACGGGCTCGGCGAAGTGATACTCATCCTGCCAGTTGAAGTCCCAATCGCTGATACGAACCAACCATCGAATCTCGCCACTGGGCAGCTCGGCAAACCCTTCGATTCTCTTGCCGAGGTAGTGAGCGTGCGGGTAAACGGCAAGCGCTGAAACGTCCACGGGTAACTCGTATGAATCGCTCACCGTGTACTCGGCCTCGCCGGCCGGAATATCGATGTCGAACGAGCCAAGCATGATCAGTGCGGGTCGCCGACTGGGCGGTGATTTGGCTAGATAAACACCGATCTCCGGTTCGACCACTTGCCGGTCGGTTGACGGGGGGAGGTGGACTTGCAGTACCAGATCAGTGCCCGGTTGCACCGGCCAAGACATATCGTCCGGGTTTTGAAATGCGACCTTTCCCGGTGTCCATCCTACGAAAAAACCGTCGGGGTTTTGGGCGTTGGATCTGAGATCCATGCCGTCAAACCCGGGACCGGCGTCGCCCTCATCCAGAAGGCGTGAAGAATTGGTTTCATCGGTCATCATCCGGGCGTGGTGAACGACGTTGGTGCCACCGGGGCGAAGCTCGATGGATTGCACATACGCTCGCGCGTCGATGGGAATCGCTATTACGAGGTTGCGATACACATCGTCGTCGTGCGGGGCCAGTTCAAAACGTGGAACCGTGAGGATCAAATCCGGTTCGCCAAGTTGCCACTCACCGCTGATGTTTGGCGCTCGCGGCAGATCTTCGGTGTTCCCTTCGAGAGCACCCTGCTCAATCCATTTTGCGATGGTTTTTATTTGCGATTCGGTGAGGTGCCGTTCTCCGGAGAAGTGGCCATACCCCGAGTCGGGTAACCATGGCGGCATGTACCGCTGTTCGGTGACCCTTCCTATTAAGGACGGGCTGGTCCGTTCGGGTTGTGGCAGGTGAAGCAGTTATCGAAAACGATGGGTGCGATATGCTTGCTGAACGTAATATGGCTAGAGGTTTCAGAACGCGACTGTTCTGATTGCGCGGATGCTCCGAATGCTCCCGTCATGGTCATGGTGAGAAGGACTCGAAGTGTGTTGTGTGCAACAGATTCGTTCATGGTTCAAATATCTCTTCTTCCATGCCTGTTAGACAGCTGATTAGACCATGTTTGCGTGGCCCCCATGTCTTGACCTGACAGGGGTGTCATGATCAATTCATCACGCTAAGTAAGGACAAGAATTGTTGTGCCGGCCAACCCGTTGCGGGCGCATGGCGGGAGCGTTTTGGGGATTCTAAGTTGTTTTTTTACAACGACTTAAGCCACTCCCTTTGCGTTCTCGCTAGTATCTGTCCCAGACTGAGGCCGTACCAACCCCGTCCGAACTCAGCGTGTTCGCAGTTTTTTCTCAGCACGCGTCGAGAATCCGCACCGTTTCAGTATGACCCCGTTACGTGGGATTAGTGAGAAAAGCAGTCCCTATTTAGGAGGTTTGAAGTCATGAAAGCTGTTTGTCGTTTTTTCAAAACTGCGAGCGGATGGACGGTCGGTGTTGCCGCACTGGGCCTTCTTTTGTCCGCCGCGCCAATGCAGGCCCAGACCGGCACGGTCGAGGGCACCATCACGTCGGTTGTGGGAACTAACCTCGGCACCACGTCCGGTCGAGACGGTCGGTACGTGTTGTTAAACGTTCCGGCTGGCGCCCGGCAGATTCGGGTTGCCGCTATTGGCTATACCATCGGAACGGTGGGTCTCACCGTTTCGTCTGGTGTCAACACCGCGGACGCTGCGTTGTCCGCCAGTGTTCTTCGTCTCGACGAAGTGGTCGTCACGGGGACGGCTGGTTCGGCGCGAAAGCGTGAAATTGGCAATACGATTGCCCAGATCAACGTTGCTGACATTCCAGATCCACCGCAAAACGTAGATCAATTGCTTCAAGCTAGGGCGCCTGGCGTTCAAGTCATGCAGTCCAGTGGTATGGCTGGCAGTGGTGCGCAGATTCGCTTGCGTGGCGCGGTGTCCGTTAGTCAGAGCAATCAACCGCTCTTGTATATCGACGGTGTTCGGGTCCGCTCTGGCGGTTTTCGACGTAACCGTCCGCCGGTGGGTTTTACCGGCCGCTCCGGCAACGTGGAGGCGAGCCCGCTGAACAACATCAACCCGGCCGATATCGAGCGGATTGAGATCATCAAGGGTGCAGCCGCCAGCACATTATTTGGTACCGAGGCTGCGGCCGGTGTTATTCAGATTTTCACCAAACGCGGTCGTCAGGGCGCACCGCAATA
>JAZDDC010000654.1:0-7770 GCA_036679565.1 Gemmatimonadota bacterium | reverse complement strand
CACACAAGCGAAATCGTACAGGAATCTTTGACGTGTCTTACCTCTGTGGTTGAACAGGTAGCGTACGGATGATTGTAGACGCACATGCTCACTTCTTCACTGAGCGCTCCGGGAGGTTAGACTGGCGTGACATCAACCGCAGGCGTCTGGCCGCGGGAGACAAGATGGGTGTGTCAGTCCACATTGCGTCCATCCTTGGTAGTTGGGGTTTTCGGTCGCCAACCTACTTTCCGTCACAAGACGACCTCACGCACGCAAACGACGCGTTGGTGTCCCTTGTAGCTGAGCACGCCGGAAAGGTTGCCGGGTATTGTGCAGTCAATCCCAATTTTCTTGACCATGCAATGGATGAAGTTACGCGCCGGATTGACCAGGGTATGATTGGTGTCAAACTGGCCGCCAGCCGGCGCGCTACCGACTCCTTGCTCGATCCCATCGCAGAGCGTGCCGGCGCTATTGGAGCGCCCATCCTTCATCACATCTGGCAGCGTCGTCGCCGAGATTGGCCTGGGCAGGAGGCGTCCGATGCGGTTGAGTTGGCACAACTCGCCAAACGACATCCAAATACGACATTTATTTTGGCACACATAGCTGGTGGCGGAGATTGGGCGCACACACTGCGCGCGGTGCGGTCCGTCCAGAATGTCATTGTGGAATTGTCCGGCAGCGGTGTCGATACCGGCATGTTAGACGAGACGGTTCGTACGGTTGGCGTAACGCGAATGCTTTGGGGCAGTGACGTCACCATGGATACCGGACTCGCCAAGCTTCGTCACCTCGAGTCGCTGGGCCTTGGAGTCGGTGACATCGAGCGTATCACGTCGGGCACTGCTACAGAGATCTTCCCACTCGCGAGTTTTTCATGATCGTTGACGTCGCTGCGTTCATCGGCGCATATCCGTTCCGTGAACTGCCCGACACCTCGCCTGAGAAATTGCTGCGCGAGATGGACCGCGTCGGGGTGGACAGGGCGTGGGTGGGACACTTGTCCTCGTTCTTGCAAAACGATCCACGTGCGGGTAACGAAAAGTTGACCCGTGCATTGTCCCGATACGATCGACTTTCCGTGGTACATACAATCGATCCGGATCTACCGCGATGGACGGACGATGTCGAGGCGGCTGCCGAGGTAGGGGCGGTTGCGGTTCGTCTCTATCCAATGCACCAGGGAATTGCACCGGATGGATCATTGATGCAAGATGCCCTGGGTATTGCGAGTCAACACAAGTTGTCGGTGGTTTTGGCCGTTCGTTTCGAGGATAGCCGTCAACGGCACCCGTTGGACCTTGCCAAAGATTTACCGGCAGCGGCCGTGCGGCATTTGGCTCGTTGCCAGTCAGATGTTCGGATTGTGGTAACACATGCCGGTCGAGACTTTATCGAGGAAGTACACTTCGGTCTTACGACGGACGAGCAACGTCGGGTGTGTTACGACATCTCTTGGCTGTGGGGGCCGCCGGCTGACGACTTGACGGTGTTGTGTGAAACAATTGGGGTAGAACGCTTTGTTTGGGGTTCCGGGGCGCCGTTGCGAATCATGGATGCGCCGGGAGCCAAACTGGATTTATCTACGCTGCCACCGGACGGTCGGCAGCAAATTGAGTCAGCCAACCTTGCAGCATTTGTCGCAAACCGGTGAAAGAGCGCATCCGTGGAAAGATTGTGCCGGCCGTCCCGGTGCCGTTCGATCTGTCAGGAAAGATCGACGATGAACTCCAAGAGCAATACATAACATGGATGAGTCATCAGGACATCGGTGGGGTCGCCACGTGGGCGCACACTGGCCGTGGTTTGAAGCTTTCCGATGACGAACGGGTGTCGGTATTGGAAGCGTGGAGATCAGGATGCGCGGACATGGCCATTGTGTGCGGTGTTGGCGTGCCAGAAAGCGTGGAACTTCCCCGTGAAGCGTCCGGCAGAACACGGGTCGTTATTGAAGCCACGGTAAGCATGGCGCAGGCCGCGAAAGTCGGAGGTGCAGACGGCCTACTTGTCTATCCGCCGTCTTGGTTGGCATCTTTGCCGCAAGCTGATGAACGTATGCTTGAGTACCATATCGCGGTCGCTGACGTGGGATTACCGATGCTTGCGTTTTTCCTTTATGAAGCTGCCGGTGGCGTTTCGTATCATCCGTCACTCGTTGAGTCTATTCTGAACATAGAAAACGTTGTCGGAATGAAGGTTGCCACGCTCGACAGCGTCGTCACGTTTCAGGACCTAGCGTCACAAAACGGGACTCGGAATGAACTCCTCATAACGGGTGAGGATCGATTCCTGGGGTATTCGTTTTCCCTTGGCGCCGACTCGGCGCTTGTTGGCATCGCGGCGGCGGTTACGGATAAATGTGTTTCTCTCATTGAGGCATGGACGAGTGAACAGGCACAGCGTTTCCTCCATGAGAGTGTCGCCATGGATGCGTTTGCGATGGCAACGTTTCGTGCACCAATGGATGGGTATGTGCAACGGATGCTGTGGGCTGCCGAAGCCGACGGCGTTTTCTCGCGTGAGGCGTTTGACCGTCACGCTCCCTTGATGCCAACGTCGGATCGGGACGTTGTTCGCAAAGCGCTAGATAGAATCCGCGGTCGGTGATCCAGCTAGACGAACAGCCGCACCTCAGCCCGGGTCGTCGGCGACGATTACAGGAGCTGACTCTCGCACTTGGCGAAAATTCATCCCGAGATATCGCGGCCCTCATACGTGACCAACTCTCGATCGATCTGAGTACTTATTACGGCGGACTCCCGATTCCACATCCCTTCGGGAAAGGTTCCGGTCAACTCTCCAGTAAGATTGCACAGGTTCGCGAAGATGCAGAGGCCGGACTTGCATTCGTTGTGCTCAAAACGGTAATCGCCGAGTCGATGACTGGTGAACGCTCGATGGATGAATGGGCCAATCCGGAAACTAAGATGCAAGTGGAACACCGCGTTTCGCAGCGTGGTCGCAATGGTTGGAATGTGACGTGGAAAGGGCGTGGGTGGCCGGGATCGCTCCGCAGCTATTGCGACTTCTTTGATAGCGCGTTGCGCTGTGGAGCGGAGGGCGGGCTCAGGGTGATTCCGTCTGTCAAATACCACTTGCCGAGTTCTGGTCAAACGCATCGGGCGGAGGAGTACGAGTATACAACCAAAGAACTGCAACGCGTGTGGAACCTGTACGTTTCGTCTCCGCTACTAATAGAAAAAGACCTTTCGCCTACGCTGGCCGGTGATGCGCGGTCCGCAGATCGGACCGTCGTCCTGGATTGGTTGGCGAACCTGACAACGTGGATTCGCCGGGTGGAAGATGTAAAGTTGGGTATTAAGGTGATGAACGCGGTGTACGACGATGCGTTTCAGCTGGACATGTTACGCACCTTGGCTCAAGACGAATCGAAGCCGGATTTTCTGGTTGTTTTCAATCGATTGTTCGATACAAAACGTAGCGTGGCGTATGGCGGCTGGGATCTCAGCGATCGCAACCTTCGTGTTTTGGAAAACGCTCGTGAAACGGGCGCACTATCCATACCCCTCTCAGGCACGGGCAACATCTGTTCGGGTCGGATGATGGTCGAATATGCGTTGCGTGGGTGCGAAAACGGACAGGTCCACACTTTTTTCCAACTTCCAAGAAGCCAATACATGATCAGCCGTGGAAGTCGCTCGCACTGTGCGCTCATTACGCTTCTTCTTGATCCAACTCACGGTCTTGTCCCGTGGCTGTGGAGCCTGAACGAATCGGGGCATTTGGCGCCAAAGGATGGCGTCCTACATTTCCGTGACATTGTAGGAAATGGCATTCGTTAAAGTTACGGTTGCGCGGGCGAAGTTGATGGAGGTTTCCGTCCCACTGCGTATACCCTTTGCGATCAGTGGTGGCGTCATGACGCATCGGCGTTCCTTGGTGGTCGTGTTGGAGTCGGACACCGGTGTCCATGGTTTCGGCGAGGCCGCGCCGTTCGAATTGCCGTTTTACTCCGCGGAAACATTCGACTCGGCAAAAATGTGCCTGCGCAATGTGCTCATTCCAAGAACGGTCGGTGCGACGTTTGATCACTCGGCGCAAGTCCGTGAGATGTTGGGTCACAATCTTCGCGGTAACCGGATGGCTCGTGCGGCGGTAGACACCGCGTGGTGGGATTTACAGGCGCGAACGCAAAACGTTCCGCTCCGGACCCTTGTTGATGATCGGCTCAATGCGTTGGGTTGCGCCCACACGGGGCGAACTTGCGACGGTTTGATTTGTGGGGCAGCATTGGGAATCCCACCGGACGAAGACATCGATCTGTTGTTGTCGCAGGTTTCTGATGCAATGGAGCGAGGGTTTCAACGGATCAAAATAAAAGTGCGTCCCGGTTGGAGCGTGAAGCCACTTGCCGCGGTACGCGAAACGTTGCAAGCCAGCGGTGCGAAGTTAGATGTTTCCGTCGATGCCAATGCCGCGTTCCACATCGTGCGTGACATGGCGGAACTACGCGAATTGGATTTGGGTGGTGCAGTGTTTGTTGAGCAACCTTTTGCCGAAGAAGATATTTGGGACGCCGCCGTTTGGAATCGTGCTGCGTTGACACCCGTCTGTCTCGATGAGTCGCTTGTCAGTGATGAGGTTGCACGACAAGTCCTTGAGATGGGCGGCCCGACCGTTTGGAATCTCAAGGTTCAACGGTTGGGTGGTTTGGAGGAAACCTGCCGTGTGTACGCGCGTGGGGCGGCGGCCCAGGTGCGGATGTGGATTGGTACGATGCCCGAAACCGGGTTGGGGCTGCAGGCCGCTCTGGGATTGGGTGGGTTGCCGGCCCTCATATACCCGTCAGACGTTGGCCCATCGTCCTGGTGGTTCGAGGCCGGTACCGATTTGATGGAGATCGTTATGGACTCCGAAGGGCTCTCGTCTGTTGTCGGCGGCCCCGGCAATTTACCGAAATTGGATGGTGGAGAGGTGTTAGCCCAGTGGGGTTAACCCAACGGTGGCGGCGATCGAGACACCGAGCTAATCGCTTGTGCTGCTGCGACTTTAACATATCTTATCTCCGTCGTCGTGCATGTGAACAATTTCACGAAGTCAGCACGTGACTGCTTTCTCGCTTACAAATCGCAGCCCGTCGGGGTGAGTCGTTTTTACCCGGGGCGGAGCCGAAACCAGCCTCGATTGGGTAAGGGATGGCTAATAAGCTGCCGCTAGCCAAGGCCGTTGGCGCGCTCGCTACGGGCGCGGTCGTGACGGTTTTAGTGTTGACAATGGTTCAGGCTCAACAAATCGTCGAGCCATCACCCGCGAATTTCGTGGCACCTGTTGATGTCGATACAGCAAGCCTACGAGGGCCGCGTCAACCGATTTTTTATCGGCACGACATCCATGCCGGACAGTATCAAATGGACTGTCGGTATTGCCATTACTCGGCGGAGATTTTTCCAGTTCACCTGGCATGCCAACCATGTCGACATGTATGGGTTGTCACGTCATCGTAGGTGCCGGCAATCCGGAGGTGCAGAAGCTTCAGCAGGCAGATGCCGCCGGTGAACCGATTGAATGGGTGGAGGTTCACAAACTACCGCCCTTTGTACACTTCCCCCACATGCGGCACGTCAACGCCAATCCTCCGGTGACCTGTCAAGAATGTCATGGCCCCATCGAGACAACAATCCAGGTTTACGATTATTCGCCGATGAAGATGGGTTGGTGTTTGGACTGTCATAACGAGCGCGGTGTGACGACCGATTGCACAGCCTGCCACTACTAGGGTAACCGTCTATGGCCAGCGAAATGGATCGCAGACGTTTTCTCAAGGTTGTCGGCGTGACCGGTGGTGGTGCCGCCGCGTTAACAGCCTGCTCCACGGAAAACGTTGAGAAACTCATTCCTTATATGGTGCCTCCGGATAACCAAGTACCCGGGGTCGCTACCTACTACGCAACGACGTGTCGTGAATGTCCCGGCGGATGTGGTATGCACGTACGTGTGCGTGAGGGTCGTCCGGTAAAAGTCGAAGGCAATCCGGAAAGCCCAATAAACGAAGGGCGTCTCTGTTCGCGTGGTCATTCCTCGCTGCAGGGTTTATACAATCCGGACAGACTGCGCAGCCCAATGGCTCGCAACGCCGACGGTGGCTTCGATCCCATTAGCTGGGATGATGCGTTGGCTCAGGTCAGCCAACAGATGGGAAACGCGCAGGGATCAAACGTATGGTTCTTGACGGGCAATGAGAACGGATCCTTTGGACGTTTGGTCGATGAGTGGTTGTCAGCCCTGGGTTCGCGTGGCAGGGTCGTCTTCGAACCGTTCGGATACGAGGCGTTGCGGTTTGCCAATCAGTCGGTTTTCAACGTCAATAGTATCCCACGCTACGATTTTGCATCTGCTGACTACGTCATGTCGTTCGGGACGGATTTCCTGGAAACGTGGATGAGCCCGGTGCGGTTCACCAGAGAGTTCGTCGAGGGACACGCGTACCACGACGAACACATGGGTCGTTTCGTTCACGTCGAGCCTCGGATGAGCATGACGGGTTACAGCGCCGACGAGTGGGTGGCACCGGAGCCCGGCACCGAGGGTATCTTAGCACTTGGCATGGCCCGACTCGTCCTGGCGGAGCATGGAGCTAACGCACCGTCGGATGCGGGGCAATTGAGTGGGGTGTTGAGCCAGTACACACCCGACATGGTCGCGGGTGTGACCGGTTTGTCCGCCACAACGATCCGGCGTCTCGCGGAAGAGTTTGCGGCGGCGGCCAGTCTTGCCGTGGCTGGGGGAGCGGGTGCACAACACGACCGCGCTCATGAGACGGCCGCGGCCGTGAACATCCTCAACTACGTTGCCGGCAATATCGGAACACGAGTGCAGTTTGGTGCTGGACTGTCGCCGGACGGCGGATCCAGCTACCAGCGACTACTCGATTTCGTCGGAGCCGCGCAGAACGATTCCGTTGGGCTGCTTTTCGTCCACGGGACCAACCCCGTGTATTCTGCGCCCGGCGCCGGTGTGCCCGAAGCGATTGGTCGTGTTGGCTTCACGGTGAGCTTCTCCCAATTCTTGGATGAGACGTCACAACTTGCGAACCTGATCTTGCCGGACCACGATCCGCTCGAACAGTGGAATGATTTTGAACCGGGTGGTGGTTCCTACGTTCTGCAACAACCCGTCATACGCCCGCTGGGTGATACACGCCAAACGGGCGACGTACTACTGTCGTTGGCAGCGCAGGTTGGCGGTGCGGTGGCTGGCCAGTTCTCCGCCGCCTCTTATAAGGATTATGTCCAAGCCTCGTGGAGACAGTTGCAAACCCAAATGGGTGTTGGTGGATCCTTTGACACGTTTTGGAGTGAATCGCTCCAGACCGCCGGGCGACATACGGACCCTGGTTCGCAAAGTGTCCGCCTGGCTTCCGGTGTTGGGCAGTTGTCGTTCGCTGCGTGGCAATCCGATGACAGGGAGATGCCTCTCATTGTGTATCCGTCGTCATCTTTTTATGACGGCCGTGGTGCCAATCGTCCGTGGTTGCAGGAGTTGCCGGATCCCGTCTCGAAAATCACGTGGAGTTCGTGGGTCGAGATTCATCCGGACACGGCGTCTGAACGTGGAATTGCCAACGGTGATTTTCTTGAATTGGCAACCGCCGCAGGTACTGTTGTGGCGCCGGCAATGCTCTACCCGGGCATCAAGCCCGGTGTGCTTGCGATGGCTACGGGGCAGGGTCATTCGCAATTTGGCCGCTACGCCACCGATCGCGGTGCAAACGCATTCGCGGTACTGAATCCGGCCGCAACCGAGTTTGGTGGTCAGTCGTTTTAT